>CAISDR010000066.1 GCA_903884125.1 uncultured bacterium | reverse complement strand
CGAGCGCAGACCGTTGCAGGATGTGCTGGCTGCCATCCGCATGGGTCAGACGCTCGATCAGATGGGCTATGGCCTGGCGGCGCATGCCGAGCGGCATCTCAAGCCACCATCGGAAATGATGCGGCTGCTGAGAAATTATCCCGCTGCCATTGCCAGCACGCTTGAGATTGCCGGGCGATGTACATTTTCACTCGATGATCTGCGCTATGATTATCCCATCGAGGTCACGCCGGGCGAGACACCGCAAAGTGAACTGGCCCGGCGTACATGGGCTGGCGCACTGGAACGATATCCTGAAGGTGTTCCCGATCATGTGGCGCGTCTGGTCCAGCACGAACTGGATATTATCGCCACGCTGGATTACGCCCCCTATTTCCTGACCGTTGATGATATCGTGCGCTTTGCCCGCAGCCGCGATATTCTGGCACAGGGACGCGGATCGGCGGCCAACTCGGCTGTATGTTTCTGTCTGGGCATCACATCGGTTGATCCCGCGCGCATTGATGTTCTGTTTGAACGCTTCGTATCGGCTGAACGGCGTGAGCCACCTGATATTGATGTGGACTTTGAACACGAACGCCGCGAAGAAGTAATCCAGTATATCTATGACCGCTATGGCCGCGAACGGGCGGGAATTGCTGCAACCGTGATCACCTATCGCTCGCGTTCGGCGGTACGCGAAGTGGGCAAGGTGATGGGCCTGTCGGCTGATATGGTGGGGGCTTTATCGGGCACGGTCTGGGGCTGGTCATCCAAAGGTGTTGACCCGGATCATATTCGCGAAGCGGGACTTGATCCTGATGATCCTGCCATTGCCCGGACCATTGTCTTCAGCCGGGAAATCATCGGTTTTCCCCGTCATCTGTCCCAGCATGTGGGTGGATTTGTCATCACCCAAGGGGCGCTGGATTCGGTGGTACCCATTGCCAATGCCGCCATGGCGGATCGCACATTTGTCGAATGGGACAAGGATGATCTGGACACATTGGGGATTTTGAAAATCGATATACTGGCTCTGGGCATGCTGACCTGCATTGCGCGCGGGCTTGATCTTTTGCGCCGTCATAAACAGATCGACCATGATCTGGCGCAGGTGCCAGCCGAAGATCCGCACGTCTATGACATGATCTGCAAGGCCGATACGATCGGTGTGTTTCAGATCGAAAGCCGCGCGCAGATGTCGATGCTGCCGCGCCTGAAGCCACGCAGTTTTTATGATCTGGTGATCGAGGTGGCGATTGTGCGTCCCGGCCCGATCCAGGGGGATATGGTGCATCCTTATCTGCGCCGACGCCGGGGTGAAGAACCGGTGCGGTTTCCATCTGCCGAACTGGAAGCGGTTCTGGGCAAGACGCTGGGCGTACCCCTGTTTCAGGAACAGGCCATGCGCATTGCCATTGTGGCTGCCGGTTTCACACCGACCGAAGCGGACAGGTTGCGCCGGGCCATGGCGACATTCCGCAAGACGGGCCTTATCCATGCCTTTGGCATGAAGCTGGTCGAAGGCATGGTGGCGCGCGGTTATGAACGTGATTTCGCCGAACGCTGTTTTCGCCAGATCGAGGGATTTGGTGAATATGGTTTTCCCGAAAGCCATGCCGCTTCATTCGCACTGCTGGTCTATGTGTCAGCCTGGCTGAAACATCATCATCCTGATGTCTTTGCCTGCGCGTTGCTGAATGCCCAGCCCATGGGGTTTTATGCCCCGGCACAGATCGTGCGTGATGCGCGCAATCATGGGGTGGTGGTCTGTCCCGTTGACATCAATGCCAGCGACTGGGACTGCACCCTGGAACCACCGGCAGCACCTGATGGTTTCCATCTATTGCGTCTGGGCTTTCGACAGATCAAGGGGCTAAGCGTTCATGATGCCGAACGACTGATGGTACATCGCCGATCGGGTTATCGCGGCGTGCGCGATGTGTGGCTCAGGACCGGGTTAAGCCGTGCGGTTCTGGAACGTCTGGCCGAGGCGGATGTATTTCATACCCTGGGGCTTAATCGCCGCGATGCCTTGTGGGAAATCGAGGCTTTGGGGGCGGCCCCCTTGCCCCTGTTTGCAGCGGCCGAGGCACTTGCTGCCCATGGCGGGCTAGTTCTGATGGACGAAGCTGAAGTTCATCTGCCGCCCATGGGGCTGGGGCATCAGGTGGCCATGGATTATGCGCGCCTGCGCCTGTCCCTGAAATCGCATCCCATGGTGTTTTTGCGCGACAGCATGACAGCACAGGGCCGGAAGCCGATAAGCGTATTATCGACCATCAAGGATGGATCACATCTGGCTATTGCCGGTCTGGTGACGGTGCGTCAGCGGCCGGGCACGGCCAAAGGCGTGATCTTTGCCACTCTTGAAGATGAAACCGGGACGGCCAATGTGATTGTCTGGCCGCGGGCATTTGAACTATATCGCCGGATTGTGCTGGGTGCGCGCGTGATGGGTGTGCGCGGCCGGGTGCAGCGCGAAGGTATTGTCATTCATCTGATTGCAGATCATCTGGATGATCTGACACCCCATCTGATGGAATTGCTGGCACCTGTGTCAACCAATCTGGATGGCGCACTGGCGCGGGCGGATGAAGTGCGTCGCGATCCCGGTAATGATCCGCGTGACATGATCCGGGCGCGCATGTCCACCAAGGGCAGACGTGCTGCAAAAGTGGCCTATCCATCGCGGGATTTTCATTAAAGATTATTCAGGCGCCAAACATCAGCGTCTCTTTGCCAGGCGGCGGCGTGGTCGCACCATCGGTTATGACCAGATCAAAACGATCATGGGCGCATGCGGACAGACTTGTCCTACGCATCTGTCCGCCCAGTGATCCATTGATCATGTCGATGGCCAGACTTGCATCATCGGTTGGATCAAGCACGCTGGTTTTTACCCGATGCAGATCACACAGGTCATATAACAGACTGACGGGGACCGATCCGGCAATGGCCAGCGATACCTGTTCATTTTTGCATTGCAGTTCCTGAACCAGTTCATAGATTTTCAGCCGGTGAATAAAATCCTGACTTGCATCATGGTTAAGCGCCATACGCAGATCCGATGTCAGCGAAAAAATATCCGGCACGATATTGTCAGTCACGAATTTTCTGAAAGCCGCGATCCAGTGTGCCGGTGTATAGGCGGCATGATAGGCATCAGCACCCGCCGATGCGATGGCCGCCGCGCGCATCGGATCGCCAAGCAGTGCCTGTGCGTGTTCGACTAATTGTTCCGGCGTATCATAGGACAGGAAATGCCGACCTTCCTCAAACAGGCTGCCGATCCCGGTCAATGGCGACAGACGATCGGTAAGAAGGCAGCCGCCCGCTGCCAGAATTTCAAAGACACGCAAATTAAGATCGCCGTTCAGACTGGCATTCCACGAGGCCACATGTCCGCCATAAAGATGGCTGGCCATGGTCGCACTGCCACGGGCTGCTGCTACCGGCACACCGGCATTGGTCAATGCCTGATAAAGTCGCTGACGGCGGGGGTGGTATTCACCAATCTGTCCCAGAAAAGCAAGCTCGGGGATATGTGTGGACGCATTGAAGCGTTCAATCGGAAGGGCGCAAAGTCCCGGCAGCCAGATGGCACGTGAAACACCAGCCTCGACAAACCAGTGGGCATGATGCCGGTTATGGACAAAGATTACCGCATCAAAAGATTCCGCCAGCGCATAGCCCACCATATTGGCCAATGGCCGGATGCCATGATGGGTGTCGCCCAGCAGCAGAATTTTCTGGCCCGGCAATTGATCAAGCCCGTTGGGCAGATTGCCCTGCATGGCATCAGCTGACACTATGATCACATCGTAATCAGTGCGAAGGCTTGAATCTTTCAGTGACTGTTTCAGATCATAGGGGCCTAGCGGGCTGCGGCCATTGATCGGCGCCGGGCCATCACCACCCAGCATTGGGGCAAGGGTTGTCTGATCATCAAACAGACGTGGAGGAGCGATATAGTCCGGGTCTGTATGCCAACTCAGCAAGGCGCGCGGGCCGGGCATTTTCAATTCTCACAAGTTTTAAAAGCAGATCAATATCCGATCCGAAATGCCCCATAGGCCATTTTCGCATCATCACCTTTGGTCAGATCATAGACATTGTTGAAACCCAGGCGGATTTCCAGATTTTTGCGCGCAGCGAACGGTCTTGTCGCCAGGCCAAAATCACTTTCCATCAATCTGGGTTTGAACATACGCTGGCTTATGAAATTCAACTTGCCGAACGCATAGGAATCCCAAAGCCAGACCGGCAGGGCAATCCGCCCTGAGGCACCGGCAAAAAGTCCGGCGTTAAATACCGAACCCGACGGGTCGATCAGATCACCCGATGGATACATGCCAAGATCGAGATAGGAACGCTCTGCGCCGGGGCCGATATCATCTGGTCCGAAATAGCGGCGGCCTTCAACAATCACGCCCCAGGCCTGGCCCGACGCGGTTATCAGGTTGGTGCCACGGTTCAGGTTATCCATGGCATAGACGGATGCCCTCATTTCCAGGTTTCGGGTCGGGGCGGCCGCCAGACCGATATTATTATCGATTTCCCGCTTGGAAAAATCCCACTGACCCTGACTGGCATTGGTCACACCTGCCGCAGCCTTCTGACCCCAGAATGCACTGTCCCAGAAGAGATAGGCCTGCCGGTCCGACATCAGGCTCAGATTGAATTCAGATTTCAGCGTGAACAGTGGTTCATAAATCTGGCCATTCGGGGCTGCGCGATTTCCGGTCATATAAACCGGCAACATGAAGGCTCCCCAGAAATCGGGATGTGCGATTGACCCAATGTCCCCGGCATCGCCGGATTCAGTTCTTGCCGCGTTCTGTGCCCCCAGAACATAACGCAGGCTGGTATAAACCAGATCAGTGGCACTTTTGACTTTTAAGTCGTCGTTGCGGCTGAAGCCCACACGCAGCTCGAAACCGGGATTGGTCCTGATCGGACGAACCGCCAGACCGACATCGGCTTCAAGCAGGCGCGGTGTGGCCTGGCTTTGCGCATAAATCTGTACATCGCCATAGGCATAACCGGGGAACCAGGACCAGTGAGGGTCATGGGTTACATAGGCATGACCGAATAATCCGGGCCTAAAGCCAATGCCATCGCCCCCCACGAGTTCTTTGGTCGGCATGTAGCCAATGCCAACAAATCCGGCTTTGCCCACATCATAGATTTCAGGGCTGTCGGGACTATCAAAGGTGTATCGACCTTCGATTTTTACTCCGTCCTTGAAACCGAATGGCTTGGTAGGCGATAAACCGCGTCCGATATTGCTGAAGGCATAAGCCGAACTTCTAAGTTCAAGATTGCGCCAGAAATTCCACGCCAGTCCAATGTCCAGATCGATTTCCCGTTGGCCCAGGCCCGCACTGGATGAGCCAAGTTCAGCCGACTTTTGAACCCAGATTCTGCTTTGGCTAAAAAGATAAAGCTTCCGGTTCGAAAGGAGCGCGAAATTGAAATCTGAATCCACCGACAGAAATGGATCATTTGTGATCCCGTTCGGTGCAACACGGTCACCTGAAATATCATACTGTATGCCCAGCATCCCCCAGAACAGCGGCGAGGGGGCGGCAGGTCCAGAACGTGCCGACTGACTGCCTATCAGGTCGCGAACTGTAATTTCAGGGGTAGCGCTAGGGTTGTTTGTATGCGGTTGAACCACCTGAGGCGTCACAGGTTGCGCTGGCGGCAGCATCACCGACGTTTGGGCAACGGCCTGGATAGATGGTGCTGGTGCTGGTGTCGGCGGTATTGGTCTTGTCCGCGTTGGGTCATTAGCGGAAAGCCCATCGAGTGCCGACAGGTCGATGCTGACGATTGGCGGGTGAGCGCTCTTCCTGACGGGTTTTGATGGCAAGGACCGGCCAGCGGGCGCAAGCTGATCAAGGGCGTCGAGATTCACCTGAACCGCAGAATCTTTGCCGTGGGCTGGTCCCGGGCCTGACTGGGCCAAGGCACTGTGTGCGGTGTGACCAAGCAATGCCACATATAATGCAGCCGTTGGCAGGCATCGGGTGCGCCGAAGGTACAGTGGTTGGCGCTGGCCTGTCATTTTCGGAAATACAATTCAGGCAATTTTTGTTCAATCAATATGGGCGGTAAAATTCATTTTACCCAGGGCTGGTCTT
>CAISDR010000065.1 GCA_903884125.1 uncultured bacterium | reverse complement strand
TGTGTCAAGCCAAAAATGGCTCCGGTTCAATTAAGGAACGCGGCTGGATTGAGGTAATGCCCCCGGCGCAGAGATCCAATCGTGGTCATTGATTGAGAAAATCTGAAACTGAGCGAATGCCAGGAGTCGGGGCTTGAATATAGAAGCATCAGCTCAATGAAGATCGGCTAAATACTGGAAATCCTTGTGAAAATAATTCTTTTCGGTGGGCATGAACGCTGGCCTTGGTAATCCGGATCATGATTAAAAGGCCGATGAAATCGATTGATACATTTTGACCGGCGCGGCCTATGTATCCAAAAAGCCCAGATACAATTTTTTTAACGGTTTGGGAGAAATCCCACCGTGTTCAGATAGGCCCTGATGGGATTGACACCAACCCAATTCTAAAAGCGCCGGTGTTGGTTTTGGCTGGGCGATGCATAAATTGTTTTATTTACGATAATTTATTGTTCCCACATTTATTGGCGGGGCACATGGAGCGACATCAGGACGAGGGTGCCGTCCACTGAGTTTACCCAGTGCGCCGTATTCTGAGGCACGACCAGAAAATCACCCTTTGCCAGAGCAGTCGACGTCCCGCCCTCAATCCCACTGCCACTGAGGTTCTCGGCATTCTGCCTTGTCTCGTTGACCAGCGTTCCGCCGATCACCATCGTGCCTTTGCCATCAATAACATAAAAGAACTCAACTTCCTTTTCATGTATCGCGGCTGGACCAACCAATGTCCGGTATTCAAGGTTTGCCTTATACGGTGCCAGCGCCAAGATTGTCTCAACGACTATTGCCTGACCTTCTTTTTTATCTGCCTTGGCCTTTGCGATCAAATTCGTAACGTCCGTCGACGAAGCAAAGGCTTTTAAGGAAGCAACAGGCGCTGTTGTTTGCGCGATAGAGCTGCTGGTCACAACTAACGACAAAAGCGAGAAAATTACGAATTGGTAGCGCATGACCTTCCCCCTGAAGCAGCGAATATGCCTAAAGCTTATTACCCGAAAGGGCAAAATAATAGGAATAAGAAAAAGCGAAGTTCGTTTTTATCAATTTCAATTCCGGCAAGCCAACTACCTCAGCGGCGTTACGATGATGCATGATGCCTATGTCGTTTTTCATAGTGCAAAATCGGACAGATGAAAAATTGTTGCCCGACCCGCGGGACCAACGGTTAAATCGATGCTAGTCTGAACTCAATGCTGGCTTGCGTGAAGTTTTAAAAAGGCTTTTCATATCAAGCTCCGCATTGCGATCGTTCGACCAGTTCTGCCGCACCATTGCCAGATCATGGACCCTCTTTTTTGGGATTTCGTCCCGCAGACAAGGAGCGTTAGACCTATCATGACTATAAACCGGGCAGTACTTTCGGGACTTTTTGTCATGGCGTTCGGTCTGTCGCCGGCTTTCGCGCAGACACCGGCCCCGGCTCCTACGCCGGAAGCACCCCCGCAAGTGATTCATCCGATGGGGTTTTTTGTGACCAGCAAAACGCCCAAAGGCTCTGGCGATCTCGGTGGTCTGGCTGGCGCTGACAAGATTTGCCAGGATCTGGCTGCAGCGGTCGGTGCAGGCGATCGGACATGGCATGCCTATCTAAGCACCCAGGCTACACAAGCCTCACCAGGTGAAGACGCGAGAGATCGCATTGGATCAGGACCATGGTACAACGCGAAAAACATCCTGATTGCCTCAAATGTGAATGACCTTCACGGTGATATTCGGCGAGATAGCAACAACATTCAAAAACGTACCGCGCTGAGAGAGAATGGAGATCCGATTAAGGCTGTTGGTGACGTGCCAATGCCCCCCTCCACTATCGAGCACGACATTTTGACGGGATCAGATTCTGAAGGTCGCGCCTTCCCGCTTGGCCTGGATACCACATGTAACAACTGGACTTCTGGCGATGACGATCACAAAGCAATGCTAGGGCACGCTGATCGCAGTGGCGGTGGGGTTTCCTGGAACTCTGTTCATATGAGCCGTGGCTGTTCCGCTCCTACACTCAAAGCCACTGGCGGAGTGGGCCATCTCTACTGCTTCGCAATTCGGTGAACTGCTCTGACAATTCGTGACATTCCGCACAAATTTACCTACTGACAAATTTGCTTAGGGGGCAAGCGAGGCAAGATAGGCAGATGCTGTCAAAAGGTCTTCCTCGTCCAATTCGCTAAGGACAGGAGCCATCAAAACACTCCATGGCCCAGCCCGATTGCCATTTTGCATGTCATAGAGCTGGCGCGCTACATAGCTCGCCGAAAGGCCCGCAAGCCGGGGGACAGGACCAAGCCCGCGTAAGTCATCTCCGTGGCACACCGTGCACGGTGTAATCTTGCTTTTCCCGTTCGTGATGCCACTTTTTACAAGAGATTCACCTTTTTTCACACTCCCGCGCGGAACATATGCGATAAAGCCCGAGCGCGGATCTTTCCAAAGATCCGCTTCGTCGCTAACTGGTGTTTCAATAATTCGCCTGCCGAGCGGCTCCACTCCGGCATCGGCGCCCTTAACGACTATCCATGTATCATTTCTGTTGAACGTCTTGGGTACAGTTTCAGTTTCGACAACTTTGATCCATAGTTTGGCAGAAATAGCCGTATAATACGCAGCCGCAGCCTTAAGTTCCTCTATGCTCAGAGCCTTAACAAAAGAAGCCATTTTCGCCGTATTTGTCTTCCGAGGATCTGACGTCTGGCGCAGATCATTCCTGAAATCCATCAGCTGCTGCATAAAATATTCATAGGATAGACCAGTGACTGCGGAATTCTCCGGCCGGCCGTTGCCATTCAGACGGTGGCAAACTGCACACGGAAATATTCCTTCCGACTCTTTGCCATGTGCCACGACATCCGGCACAGGCATCGGATGATCTTCGGGAAACCAGTCGACGGGCCAATAACGGTTTACATTAGCAACTTCAGCCGCCGTGAAGGACATTTGAGATCCCGGCAGCGTGTGTTTTGCGGGGTCACTTAGCGGAAGCGCCTCAACCGGAGGGGGAGGCTTCTGCGGCAAGCCCGTAGCGGGGCCATTGAATGCCCAGGCCCAATAGGGCTGTGCACTCGCACCGGCAAACGCAGAACTATTGCCAATTGCAACCAACAGGCAGATGAACGTCGCGCCTCCAATACTGACCACACGTCTCATCCTAAATTCTCCATAATCAGCGCATTGAGGTACATCGACACAACTACTAAATTGCCCGGTTGCGATGTTATCGCCAATTCATGAATTCGGCCTGATTTTCAGGATAAATCCCACCTAGCATCCCCTAAAACAGGACGCTAGTGCTGCCGACTCCATCATATGGAAACGGTTCCATTTTGTAAGTCTATTGAAAACTTGATAGCTGTCAAGCGCGGCCCCCTATCTCAAAATCATAGCAAGAAACCAAGCTTCGCCAGACCATTATCTTCGAACGGCTCAGTCTTTGAAATTTTAATTACGCTTAAGTTCAGCCTGGAATAATCGCCAAATCGATCGAGGCTCATGACATAAGGGCATATGCCGTTGGTTTGATAAGCTCGCTATTTTCTGCGGATGGCAAATTTTATGGAACCGTTTCCCTTTTTTCATTAGAGTAAGATGATATTTTCTGTGAGAACGGTCGGGAGAACCTAATCTCAATGGCAGACCGTAAAATGTTTGAAGGTGACCAGGCGTCCCGAAAACAGGAGAAAGGCGGCTATGATGTGGAATAATCTCGCAA
This sequence comes from uncultured bacterium, assembly GCA_903884125.1. Classification (GTDB taxonomy): domain Bacteria; phylum Pseudomonadota; class Alphaproteobacteria; order CAISDR01; family CAISDR01; genus CAISDR01. The sequence continues at coordinate 8,483 of CAISDR010000065.1, read as the reverse complement.
AGCTAATTCGTGCCGCGACCGTCCTGGTTCTGGCCTTTTTCCAAACGGCAGCGTCCGCACAAGATCCGAATCCAATGCTTGCGGAGAATGCTGAGGAACGGCTGTCCGAGCATATCTATATGATCCGTGGCTTTCCAAATGTTCTCATCATTGTGGGAACGAAGGCCACATTAGTGGTGGATACGGGTCTTGGCCCTACTAACGGTGAAATTGTTGCGCGAACCGCAGCAAGGTTGGGCGGCAGCTCAAAACTCTGGCTAACCACAACCCATTTCCATCCCGAACATGCAGCTGGCGAAGGCGGCTTCCCAAACGGAACAGTTTTAATCCGCGCCAAAGTTCAGCAAGAAGAACTTGAACAGGACAATGACGCAACAATAACACGTTTCAGAATGAGGAGAGAGCAGGACGCCGCCTTACTTAAGGGCGTAACCTATCGCAAACCCGATATCGTTTTTGAATCGAGTTACAATATGGACCTCGGCGGCGTCCACGCAAAGCTCCTTTGGGCTGGCCGTGCGCATACCAAGGGGGACGTCGAAATTTTTATTGAAGAAGACAAGGCTCTGATCTCAGGCGACGTGATCCAAAACAGGTACGGACCTGTCTTTGCAACATCGGGTTCTGGAACTCCCCGCGAATGGCTTCGCACTCTCGATGTGCTTAGTCAATTAAGTCCCAGACTGATCATTCCGGATCATAGTGCGCCCGGTAATGCCCATCTCATTATCGAGGCACAAGAATTTCTCAAGTTTCTTGATAGCCGTGCGCATAAGCTAAAGAGTATGGGGATCGATAAAGCAGAAGCTGCTAAGACCATAAACGGCGAATTGCGGGCAAAATACCCGGATTGGGAACTGCATGATGTCTCAAATGCTGTTGGTTTGATCTATACTGAATAGCGAAAACGACAGACTATAAAGCCAGCGGGCTTTTACTCCAGTCTTGGCAATTTTTACCCATTCATTTGGACTTTGGATACGCCACACAAAAATTGTCTGAACCGGCTATTGGAGCAGCCGATTCGTGCGCAGCATTTAGGAAGTTTGGAATCGCCGAGAAATCTGAAGCCATTCTTGCTCCAAGGCGCATGAATAAGTCCAGCGCGAGGAAATTGGAATCAGGGTGCCCCCCAATCCAATAGATCAAGAATTGCCGTGGCGTTTGGTTCTTGTTCAAGGGACCAGATAAAGGCGGCAACTTTCTTGCACTTCGCCTCATCCAGCAAACCAGCTGCAGCATCTTGCAGTTTTCCCTCCAACTCCAGATCAGTGAGAGGGTTATCCGGACCACCCCGATACCGTTCGTCGGCCCAACGGGTAAGGCGACGACCATCGCGGGTGACAACCTCAATCCGCGAACGAATCTTGTCGAAGCCCATTGCCTCAATTGCTGGGTCAAAGTGCACCCGAACGCGACGTTGTGCATCCTGGACAATGGCGCTGGTTACAAATTCATGGGTAAACTCCTGCTTACCCGCCCGCCCGGCAACCAGAATTGCGGCAAGGAGAAAGTTGAAGCAAAATTTCGCTTCCAGCTCATTGGTCGCGAAGTCGAACCGGATAGGCTTCAACACATTGCTCCCGGCGAAGATATGAACTTCCGCAACTTGACTCTCGCCCAGACCTTCTTCGCGCAACAGCATTTTTAGAGCATCCATTGCAGGATGGGTCAGAACGCCTGAAGGATATGGTTTTATGCTGACGCCAGGTGTCGTAATTGAGAACGGCTTACCGAAACGATCGACAACAAGTTCGGGATTTCCACCAGGTCCGGCTATAGTCAGATAGCCCCATTGCCCGTCCAGGGCGTTGTTATTTCCGGTAAATCCGTGATGAACCAGTAAAGCGGCCGTAACACCATTTTCCGATGAACGTCCCACATGCAACGGCTTGGTCATCGTTCCGAAATTGGCACGAATGCCCGAAGCCATCGACGCAGCTATACCAATGGCCTGGCGCATCCGTTCTACATTAAACTGTAGCAGCTTTCCCGCAGCAACCGCAGCGCCAAAGGTACCAATGGTGCCGCTGGTATGGAAACCACGCATGTAGTGATCAGGATTTATAGCCTCGGCAATTTTGCATTCCACTTCAAAGCCCGCAATAAATGCCGTCAGAAAGGTCGGTCCGTCGACGTTGCCCAACATATCCGCAACAGCAAGCGCTGCTGACAATGGCGGGACAGTAGGGTGACACATCAAGCCGTACGCTCGCCCGGGCGCCTCTGATAATTGGGTGTCGTCCCAATCCATTGCATGCCCTGCAAGTCCATTCCAAAGAGCTGCAAGATGGGCCGGCACACGAAGACCTGCGTTACCTACAACCCGTGACTGGCCGGCCCCGCCAATCGAGCGGATATAGCCGCTCATCACCTTGATCGCTTCCTGCTCTGAACCGCCAATCTGCACTGCTATGCCGTCCAAAATACACCGCTTGGCAATTCGCACCGCTTCTGGCGGGATATCCGAAAATTGAACCTCCACCGCAAAGGCGGCGGCTGCTTCTGTCAAACTTGGGTGTGTCACGAACGATCTCCAATTCTTAGCCAAATCTCATTAATTGCCGCGGTATCGGTCACAAGTCCGAAGCGGTGCGTCACGTTGGCTAATGTTGCTTCGTAGAGCTCGTGGCTCCAGGACGCTGTGCCGTCACGCGGTATCGCGACGTAATAGCCCGTTTCGAATGCATCACGCAGCGTGCTTTCAACACAGGCGTTGGTAGACACACCGGTAACCACCACACTGCGGATACACTTATTGTCAAGAATCATATCAAGATCTGTTCCCTTAAACGCGCTGTAGCGATGTTTATGGATCACCACCTCGCCCGGACGCGGGAACAGTTCGTCGATAAACTCTGCGCCTTCAGAACCAGCGAGCGCGAGCTTATCACTTGAAAAAGTAGCTCGGCGGCGCTGAGCAAGCCATGGCCCGCTATCGCTTAGATGGTCTGGCAACGTCCAGAACCCCACATGTACAATCAGCGCCCCCGCGCGGCGCGCTGCTGCAAGCAGCTTTTCGAGCGCAGGAATGATAGAGCGCGTCGGGCCAAGGTTTCGTCCAGCCTTGTCCGCGCCAAAACCGGGCGTACAGAAATCCTTCTGCATGTCAACGATGACAAGGGCCGTGTGCTTTGGATCAAGTATATCGGCCGGCGCGGTCAGCATTTCCGGTTCCATGTTACGCCCCCTTGCCATCAGCTGCTTCAAACCAATCCGCAATCTGACTACCGGTCACAAAAACAGTTTGAGGATGGGCAATCAGCAGATCGAGCATTCTCTCGAAATACGCGAACCGATGGGGAACGCCAATCAGATGCGGATGAAGACCTAAGGTTATCAGCCTCGGCTGCTCCCTTATCTCTGCCTCAAAACAGGCCAAGGTTTGAACCAGACGGTTATACATCTCGTCTGAGGCATGCTTTTCAACGGCATATATTATGCTGTCATTGATCTCTAGCGAATATGGCAAACTCATCAGCTTGCCAAACTTAGTTTCCATCCAGCAAGGCAGATCGTCGAGGACCCAGTCATAGAGAAATCGCACACCGGCCTGTTTCAATAGGTCCGGTGTCGTGGAGGTCTCGCGCAAACCCGGCCCGAGCCAGCCCTGAACCGGCTTTCCAGAAAAATCCGCTATCAGCTCCAGTGCTCTGCTGATCAGACCTCCCTCATCGGCCTCAGCTTGCAATGATCGCTGGTGCATGCCATGGCCTATCATCTCCCAACCCGCGGCAACCACCTCGTCCATACAGTCGCGATATGTCTCGATTGCACCCGCATTCAATGCGCAACTTGCTGGGAGACCACGATCAGCAAGAGCCTTCAAGATGCGCGGCATACCGCACCGCATACCGTATTCTGCCCAGCTAAAATTTGGAACATCCGGCGACTGAACAAGGCCATGTGGTGGCGGGAGCAGGACCCGTGGCATCGGATTTTCGAACTGCCAGTTCTCTATGTTAACGACAAGGTGAACCATTAGGCTTTTGCCGCCAAAGGGTGGCAGCCGCTTGCGTCGACTGGCTAGCTGATAGGGTATGCGGGGATTGGATGGCATGTGCTCAACTCCTATCGGGCAGACTAAATTGCCATATGGCCAAAAGCGGCAACTGCGATAACCGGCAACCCTATCGAAAATAGCTTCATCAGATGTCTGTTCGGCTGAACGCCGTCACTGTGGTGCATTTAGTTCAACTCAATTCTCAGGCTAATTGGATCTGGCTGAATATGAAAATTTGCGTGCGCCAGCCCATGATATGTTGCCCGCACTGTACTCTCAGATCGTGGTTCAAATTCATTTACCCCCGTGCTGAGCAAGCGGCCGCATTCTGAATCCACACAAAAAGAGTCCCATTGGAATCAGACCTCATCCAAACCGAGGAAAACGTTTGATGGACAAATGTCCCGGCATTCGAAGATCCCTTGACTCTCACTTTGAAAACGCATTTTTGAGCTGGCGGCGTTACACGCAGATCGCTAGGCACGCTCAAAAATAGCTGCCAGGCCCTGCCCTCCTCCAATACACATCGTCTCGATACCAAATCGGGCTTTTCGACGATGGAGTTCACGCAAAAGCGTTGCAAGGATTCGACCACCGGTCGCCCCGATGGGATGGCCAAGCGAAATACCTGAACCGTTGACATTCAAACGGTCGCGGTCGTCCCAATTCCACCCCTTCAAGACTGCAAGAACCTGTGGTGCGAAGGCTTCATTCAGTTCGACCAGATCGATATCTTTCCAAGACATTTTGGTGCGCGCAAACAGCTTTTCCACAGCAGGAACTGGACCAATGCCCATACGAGAGGGCTCACATCCGGCAGCCGCCCAGTCAACAAGCCAGCCCATTGGTTCAAGATTCATCTCTGCCAGTTTGTCTTCCGCGACGACCAGACAAGCTGCCCCGGCATCATTTTGCTGACTGGCATTCCCAGCCGTCACCACCCCGCCTTTTTCGATCGAAGGCAAGGCAGACAGTGTTTCCATCGATGCATCGTACCGAATGCCTTCATCTTTCGCGAAAATCATAGGGGAGGCACCCTTTTTTCCAGGAATCGGAACCGGCACCAATTCATCGTCAAATTTGCCGGCATTCCAGGCCGCGGCAGCGCGCTGGTGGCTGGCCACTGCATAGGCATCGCAGGCCTCCCGGGAAATATTATAGTCCTTAGCCAGATTTTCAGCCGTTTCAATCATGCCGGAAATAACGCCAAAGCGAGATATCGGCTGCGACATTACCCGTCCCCGCGTAATGCGGTCGTGCATGGTGACTGCACCTGACCGCGCCCCAGCGCGCATCTCGAGCGAATAATATTCGCACTGACTCATGCTCTCGACACCACCGGCAATGACAACGTCGGCGGCACCCGTCTGCACCAGCATTGCGGCATCAATCACTGCCTGCAGACCGCTTCCGCAGCGCCTATCCAGCTGATAGCCGGGAATGGTGACAGGTAGACCTGCAGCCAGGGCAGACCAGCGTGCCACACAAGGCGCCTCGCCATTTGCATAACCCTGGGCGAATACGACGTCATCAATCCGGGTGGGGTCAATTTTGGTTCGCTCCAACAGTGCCTTGATAACGAGGGCACCCAGTTCACCTGCTGGAATCTTGGATAGTCCTCCGAGGTATTTACCAACAGCGGTTCGCAGGGGAGATACGATAGCAGCGCGGCGCATTTAATATATCCTGTCAGAAATTCGGTTTCACTGTGATCCTAAGACCGGCATAAAATCGCCCATTCGGTATCCGTTTTGGCCGCGACTGCCGGTTATCCAACTCGCAGACTTTGCCATTCTTGATCTAACTCCAACTCAAATCGCACTTTCTGAACGGCATGCGTCGAATGCGTTTTCCGGTCGCTTGAAATATTGCATTTCCGATAGCCGGTCCGACAGGTCCAACAGGTGCTTCGCCGATAATGCTAAATCGCTCGTGTCCGGAAAGTGCGTCGAAGTGAACATTTATTTGAGGTGGCATTTCTGACATGCGCAAAACAGAGTAGGTGTCAAAATTCCCCTCGACCACAGCACCCTTGCTAATCGTCAATTCTTCGTTCAGCGACATATTAAGTCCAAAGAGTGTCGCGCCCTCAACCTGGGTCTGCACAGAGTTTCGATTGAGGACGCCGCCACAATCAAATGCAACATCGAGCGACTCAACCGTAAGCACCCCCGATTGAGTGACGGAGACAGTTGCTACGGTACAAACGGTTGTTCCTGCCTGAGGCTTCCCCGCCATGGAGAAATTTGAGATTGCGATCCCCTGCCCGCGCCCTTTGGGAAGCGGCTGTCCCCACTTTGCTTTCTCTGCAGCAACTTTCAGGCATTTGGTCCAACCGATGTCCGGCCATTTGGCTAAGAGCCGCAGGCGGTACTCAAGAGGATCAATTTTGGCAGCTACCGCGCATTCGTCGATAAATGTATCAACGATGAAGGCGAATGAATTATATCCCGGGCCACGATACGGTCCCGTCATCAGGTGCAACGGAACACGCTGCGATTCAATCCGAATATTGGGAATTGCACCATTTGCGTATGGATTGTCGGAAAGACCGGAGTTGCTGATACCGTGCCCGGCGATACGAGCACGCAAAAATTCTGGCAAACCTTCTGTATCCAGCGCGGCCCGAAACTTTGCAGCCACCATCGCCCGATATCGGCCCTGGCGCATTGTTTCCTCGCGCGACCAGATAACCTGCACCGGAACATTTGGAAATTTACGGGCGACCGCGACAACCATCCTCACATCGCTGCCATAAACACGACGGCCAAAGGATCCGCCAATAAATGTTTGATTTACAAATACCCGCGCAGGATCCATGCCGGTTTCGTCCACCGCAACCCAAAAAGCGTGGTCCGCATCATGTGTCGGGTGCCATAATTCCACTTTTTCGGCGGTCACTAACGCGGTGCCGTTTAGCGGTTCCATTGTACTATGATCGCAATATGGCGTCAGATAGCTGGCCTCAATAAACTCGGCTTTCTGTTCAAGTTGGGAAATATTTCCGCGATCGGTGAGAACCCGCTCTCCGGGCTTATCGAGCGCTGACGTTGCGGCTTGGTACACCTGTTCGATTGAATCCCACTCCCCACCCGGACCGGGCTCCCAAACAATGGGCAGTGCCTCAAGCGCGCGGCGGGCCTGCCAATAGCTGTCAGCAATAACTGCGACAGCATGTTGGGCAGCGCTCGCTGCCGGGGTAGCTTTAGCGACCGTCCAGCCATCTCCGGCGCCCTCACGCTGTCGCTCGCCAAAGCCAAATCCGAACAACGGTGCAGGAACTGGTGATCCTTTGGTTTCCGCCGGGTCCACTGTTACGACCGCGCGGACGCCCGGCATATGCATCACAGCCTGACGGTCAACATATTTTAGGCGACCGCCGTGAACCGGCGATTGACGCAAAGCAGCAAAGACCATACCAGGAAGCCGAACGTCCAGCCCGTATACAAGACTTCCGTTAACGACCTTGGGCGCATGCATCTTGCCAGGTGACACTTTACCCAGAACGCGCCAGGCATCGCGTGGTTTCAATTCAGGCTCGGCATTCAACACTACTTTGGCTGCCTGAGCCGCAACCTGGCCATAGCGCAGGCGTCGCCCGCTCGGCTTGTGCAGCAGAATCCCGTTTTCGGTTTCAACTTCTGCAAGACTGACATCCCACTTGGCTGCGGCAGCGGCTCTTAATCGTTCCCGTGCGCTTGCACCTAATTGAAGGTAGATTTTCAACAATTCGGGCTTGGTGGATCTTCCTGCAAAGTACGGGCCGACGCCCGCATTCGGGGAATAGGCATCTTCACGATAGTCGCGGTTTTTAGAGGCAAACTCTGTTCTAATCCTTGCCCATTCGCAATTCAGCTCTTCAGCGACACTCATCGCTGCCTGGGTCAAGGTTCCGTTTCCGGTCTCCGCATTTGTAACCCGAACGGTGATGGTATCGTCTGTGCCGATTAGAAGGCGTGGCCCAAATTCAGTGGAATCGCGATGGGTCGCATCTTCCCAGGGGTGATCCACTTTTTTTGAAGCCGCAATCGCGCCAGCCGTCCTGATAGACAGAAGAAATCCGCCGCCCACAGTCGCTGCATTTACGATTAATGATCTTCGCGAAAGGCCAGTTTGCATTGCAGTGAGAACCTTGTCCGCAGCAGCCTTGGATATCTTTATCCCTATGACATAAGAACAATACACGGGCAAGCATTTTTGGAACCGGTTCCATTATCAGTATTGCCCTGCACCTAAAAATTCCGGGGTACGACCCGCGACCAAATACCCTGAGCTGCGTCGCGAAATAAGGTGCGACATTTCAAATGGCCTAATGATAGGATATGAATCATGCTCGCTAAATCCCGAATTTTGTTTATCCTACAAGGGCTAACGGATTTAACATGATTGAAAAACTACCGGTCTGAGGAGAAAGCATTGGCGAAACCTCGATCGACACGATTAAAGGAAGTTCCTGACAAGCCGACCATTCGCGATGTCG
>CAISDR010000064.1 GCA_903884125.1 uncultured bacterium | reverse complement strand
AGCCAAATTCAAGTTGAACAGAATCAGCAGGAAGACCGGGGGCATCCAGGCCACCAGCAGGTATAGCAATATGCGCCTTGAAAGGACTGATTGAACCTTTGTCCATATTCTCGGCGATCCACCGGCGTCCGCCGGGGGATGCTGATGCGGGCCAAAGTGCAATCACATCCGGCACGCTGAGCCCGCGGGCAATAATATCAAGTGCTATTGCCGGGGCAGACAATACCGACTGATTTGCCAGATCGGTTATGGGCTCCGGCCAAACCACCGACCCTTTGCCTTCCAAAGCAAAATCCTCGATTTCCATTGTCGCCTGATCAATGGTGATCGAACGTTCAGATCGCAACCAATTCGCCGCGATTCGTCCGCCCTTTTCGAGAAGGGGCTGAGGCCAAAAGTCCGGCAAATTGAGCGTGCCCGGCCCTGCTGTCAATTCGACTTTCGATTTCAGCACCGTTCCATCCAGAGCCAGTGAGGTATCGGTAGTGCCTGAGATTGAAATATCAATCCCGCTTAAAATCCCTAATGCCGGGTGAGCTGATGAAAATACCGACGGAACCAGTTTATCCACCTGCCCATGAATAACCAGTCCATTGCCGAACTTGTCAGCTGTCAAATCCAGATGTACCTGCGCCGCCTCGCGACCACCAGCCTGATCCAGACTGGCGTCAATGTCTGCAGCCAGACCTATCGGCGTGCGCGAGAATGCCGCTTCGATGTGCCCGGCTGCCAGTAACGCACCCAACTGATTGCGGAATCGGAATTCGGCACCCTGAATAACCACTGACTTCAGAAATGAAATTGCAGAACCATTTTCCACCGGACTCAACAACGCATTGCGCAGGTCATCCAGATTTGTCGCCTGCTGCGCGGCTGTTTCCAGTCTGGCCGGATCCTGGGTCAGGCCACCGGGATCAGCGGACGCCCCCAGTGCAACTTGTCCATCCGCGTTAAGCACCAAGGTCAAATTGGACCCGCTGACAACTATCCTGGAGGGAACAATCACTCCGTGAAGCAATCCCCGCATGGACAGGACAGCTTCTGCTTTTGGAAAGCGGGCAATTAACTGATCTGCCCCCTCTTTCGGATTAAGTGGACGCAGGATGACTTCCTGTACCTCTATGCCGATATGCCGTTGATTACGGTCCCAAACCAGAAAGACCGGACCGATTTCCGTGGAAAATCCAAATTGACTGGTATCCAATGCGCGGGCAAACGACTGATAAACGAAGTCAAGGGGCACGGGCCCCTGAGACAGCGCCGCAATCAGAACTACAATCGCCAGGGTTGCGGCGACCAGCGCGCCTTCTATGAACCGCCAGGCCCACCGGCTGGATCTTTTGATCACCGCAATGCCCCGGTTGAGAAAACGTCAAAATGGTACAAGAATCATCCTTCGCCGAATTACGATCCAGCACTATATCAGGGGTTAGGGAATATTGCCCGAGTCACAATGCCCGAAAAAATCAAGGCAGGAGTATCTTCATGACCCAAGTTTCAGCCGCATTGCAACCGGAACCCGGCCAGCTTGCCCCCGAATTTGAACTGCCGGGTGACGACGGAACGGTGATTTCCGCTCAAAATCTTCTTGGTGCGCCTTATGTCATTTACTTCTACCCAAAGGATGACACATCGGGATGCACAAAAGAGGCTATCGAATTTTCAGCGCTTAAAAAGAATTTTGATCGGGCGGGATGCGTGGTGATCGGCATTTCCCGCGATCCAATCGCTGCGCACAAAAAATTTCGCACAAAGCACAAACTTAACGTCAAACTGGGTTCAGACGAAGCAGGCAACGTTACCGAGGCATTCGGTGTCTGGGTCGAAAAAAGCATGTATGGCCGCAAATATATGGGCATTGAACGATCAACTTTTCTCGTGGACGCCAAAGGGCGGATTGCTCAGGTCTGGCGCAAGGTCAAGGTCCCAGGCCATGCAGATGCAGTTCTGGATGCGGTTCTGGCGTTAAAATAACAATATGTCCTAAATGTTTTTATTGTTATTTGACAAGTAGTTCTCTTAACTTTCTAATGTACTCACTAAGAAATCTCTTCAGAAACTGGATTAGCTGGTTGCAAAATCCTGCTGGATCGGT
>CAISDR010000063.1 GCA_903884125.1 uncultured bacterium | reverse complement strand
ACATCTGCATGACGATATCATTCACCTGCGCCAGTCGCGAATTGATGTAAACATCAGGCGTGGTGGATTGCAGCTCATTTGCAATTTCATCAATTCGTTCGGCGCATTCAATAATCTGCGTGGTCGCCCGTTCCGTGGCGCCCACAATTTCCGACAGGTCGTCAGCCGCACGACGAAAACGGTTTTCTTCCATCAATGGGTGGCGCAGTGCCGCCATTTCAACTTTGGTCGCTTTGATGCGCCCGGCGATTTCAGAAATCTCGACCTGGATTTTGTCAACTTCAGGGGCGATTTCAACGGAACGGGACAGTTTCTCTTCCAGCCGGGCAATCGCTGCCAGTACATCGGAATTGTCGACACGCGCGATCACGGTCCCGCCGAGTAGTTCATCTGGTGCAGCGCCGTGCGGCTCGGCCACTTGGCCCATAAACCGGCGTTCGGCTGTAAAAACTTTTTTGGGCTGGTGTCGAACCGGCCCCGATGATCTGAATGTCGACATTCTGCATCCCCCTGGCAACCGTAAGCCAACCCCAATTAGAAAGGATAGCGGGCATTTGAATGGGCCGATAGAGCCATTTGGTGTCCAAATTGTCTTAAATTGGGATTACACGCCCTGCCAGGGCTTGAGCCCAAACCCGGAAAAGTCCATAGAAGGGACATATTAGATAAAGGTCCATAATGACGATCTGGCTCGTTTTGATTGCCATGACCCTGGTGGTCGTGGCTGTTCTGATCCGCCCGCTCCTGGGCAAAAAGGCTGTTCCCTTCGCTCGTGATCTAATAGATCAGGCGGTGCTAAAGGATCAGTTGGCTGAAGTGGATCGCGACCAGTCCCGCGAATTGATTGGGGCGGACGAGGCACTGGCGGCCCGGCTGGAAATTTCCCGGCGTGCGCTGGCCCAGGATCGAAAATCGCAGTCATCCACCCAGCCAGCCGTCATGGCACCAAAACTGATTGGAGTGGCTTTGGCGCTGGTTGTGTTGGTGCCATTGGCGGGTGTGGTGCTTTATACACAATTGGGCACACCCCAGATCCTGTCAGCTGCGCCTGGCCAGGACGCGGCTCAGGATGCCGCCCACGCTGAAATGGTGCGGCTGGTCGAGACCCTGTCTGCAAAGATGCAGGCCCGGCCAGATGACCAGCAGGGGTTCAGGCTGCTGGCACGTTCGGCAATGCAGGTGGGGCGTTATGATCTGGCGTTACCAGCTTTCCGGCGCGCGATGGAACTTGATCAGAATAAGGACACGGCTCTGGTCGGTGATTTTGCCGAAGCACTTGTTATGTCTGAACGTGCGGTCGTGCCCGAAGCACGCCGGGCATTTGACGCGGTCCTTTCGGCTGATCCCAAGGACCCGCGCGCGCGCTATTATCTTGCCGAAGCGCAGGCGGAAATTGGCGCGTGGGACGTCGCGCTGGAACAATGGCAGGGCATGCTGCGTGACGGCGGCGATCAGGCCGAATATGCCGAGGTGGTTCGCTCGCGCATTGCTGACGCTGCCAAGCGACTGGGTCGCGACGTCAAAAGTCTGATGCCTGCAGCGCCCAGCGTGCCTGCTGCTCCGCCGCCCGCTATGACGGGTTCGGGCGGACCATCGGCGCAGGATGTGGCACAGGCTGCGCAAATGGGCGCTGGCGACCGACAGGCCATGATATCTGGCATGGTTGCGCGTCTGGCCGATAAGCTGAAAGCTAATCCCGACGATCCGGCGGGTTGGCGCAAACTGGCGCGGGCTTATCTGGTTTTGGGTCAGATGGATCAGTCGCTTGTGGCATATGAAGAAGCCATAAAGCGTGATCCAAAATCTGCCGAAGCATTGAATGGCTATGTGGCGGCGCTGCGTCAGGGCCCGGGCATCAACGACCCGCGCTATTTACCCAGCGTGCGTAGATTGCTGGAAGTTGATCACGATAACGCTGACGCACTATTTGCGGTAGGCGAAGTGGAGCTGCGCGCCGGGCATATTGAACAGGGTCGCGATTACTGGACCCGATTATTAGCGGGCTGGCCGAAAGAGGCCCCGCAACGCAAGGAACTGGTTGCCCGGATGCAGGCCCTGGCGGCAGAGGCGAAAATCGCGCCTTCCACGCTGGGCCTGCCGGACTAGTGACGTGGTATCTGATCAGTCCTCGTCGTCTTCATCATCCTCCAGTGTGAATTCACCCTCTCGTACACGAGCGGGCAATTCTTCTGTCATGGTCGCCACGGCATCCTCGCCATGGATATCAACCATGTCGGTCAGTGCTGCAAAAATGGCGGCGGTTGCCAGATATTCCGGTTCAATGCCTTCGTTCAGCCCGGCTTCCCAGGCATCCAGCAGTAGTTCCAAGGCTCTGGCCTTTTGTTCGTCGACAGGTAATTCTTTTTGGGCCACGCGCCTCTCCCGGGGGGGTGAACCGGTCAGACGGGATGCCCCACCGCGTTCCTGGCGGAGGTTCATGGAAAAGTCTGCCCAGTGCAACCCCAAAGGTCAAAATTTTTTATGATCGGCGAAATTTTTGTCGGCGGCATGTTTGGGCTGGTCCTGGGCTCGTTCGCCGGTGCCTTGAGTTATCGGCTGGTGAATGATCAGGACTGGATTGCAAAGCGTTCATCCTGTCCGCAATGTGGCATGCAACTGGGCATTGCTGACCTGATACCGCTGTTTGGGTTCATGCTCAGGCGAGGCAAATGCGCCCATTGCGCGCAGCCGATATCATGGCGCTATCCCATCATTGAAATCGTGAATGCGTTTGGCTGCATACTGGCGGTCGCAACATTTGGCACCAGCATCAATGCGGCTTTTGTCATAGGCCTCGCGACCATATTGGTTGCGATGGCTGCTGCTGATTTTGAAGCACAGATATTGCCAGACGAGTTGCAGATCGCGTTGGCAATCCTTGGTGCCGGGTTTGCCTATCAGAATGGAACTTTCCTGTCGGGACTGACTGCGGGTGTTCTGGGCGCTGGTCTTGGCCTTCTGCTGCGCACCTTTTATCGCCGGGTCCGCAAGATTGATGCACTCGGCCTGGGTGACATCAAATTCTTTGGTGCGGCAGGTTTGTGGATCGGACTGGACCATCTGTCGTGGTTCCTGGGACTTTCTGCCCTGATCGGCGTGGCCCTGGCTCTGGTCATGGGCAAGGGGATGAAAGACCGCATCCCTTTTGGCGTTGCACTGGCTATTGCGCTTTTTGTGCTGGTGGTGGGACGGCCCATTGCGTCGTTCTAGGTACAGCTTGCGTCACCAATTGATTTTACATCATGATAGCCAAAGCCACTTGGTATTTTGGGAACGACCAACGCGAATCCGGGCCAAGGTTTTCGACGGATGATATCAATCTGAGGCAATGGAAAAAATAAGGGGGCCGTCTCTTTCGAGTCCAGCCCCCTTTTCTGGGCGTCAGACGCTCCAGGTAGATTTGAGTAAAGTACAATGAGTAAAAACAGTATGTCAATTCCAAAGGTGGCTTTGACCGCAAAACCAGTCAACCTTTATGTCGACGGATTCAATCTTTATCATGCAATTGATGCGCTGAATGAGCCCAGCCTTAAATGGCTCAATCTGCGTACACTGGGACTCACCTATCTGAGACCTGGCGAGGTGTTGAACAAAATCGTTTTCTTTACTGCGGTGTTGACCTGGGACTCGTCAAAGCAGCAAAGACACAGATCGTATATTAAGGCACTTGAGGCGGTAGGTGTTGAAGTCGTTGAATCCAAGTTCCGCAAGGTAAAAAAGCACTGCCGAATTATGAACAGGCACTGCAATCGCTACGAGGAAAAGCAGACAGACGTGGCAATCGCGGTGACTATGCTTGCGGATGCAATGCAGGATACCTTTCGCAGGGCAATTCTGGTGACGGCGGATAGCGACCAAATTCCAACGGTAAAAAAGCTCAGACTGCTATTTCCGGAAAAGTGGATAACGCTGGCGGCGCCGCCAAACCGGGGGCCGGAAGCCCGAGAATTGGGAGGCGAGGTGCATGAACGATCGCCCATAGAGCCGGGGCGGCTTCGCTCCTGCCTTTTGCCACGGGACGTATACAATGTTTACGGCAGAAAGGTGGCGACTCGGCCAAGTTCGTATGAACCTTGATTATGACTGCCTGATCGCGGCCCAAAGCCAATGCTTGCATATTTGCGGATGACGGATTTAATCAGCAATCCACAATTCGGATAATCAAAACATGGCCGAGCCAATCCCCTTTGTGAAACTTGCCGACCCTGTTCACGGGCGCGTGGATCAACTATCCCCGCTGGTGCGCCGTGTCATCGCAGCCAATCCGGGACCGTTTACCTATACCGGTACTGGTACCTATGTGATTGGTCGTGGTCAGGTTGCAGTGATCGATCCCGGTCCGCTGGATGACGCACATCTTTCAGCACTATTCGCAGCGGTTGAAGGTGAAACGGTCAGCCATATTTTGATCACGCATACCCACATGGATCATTCACCGGCCGCAGCCCCACTTAAAGCCATAACCGGTGCCAGAACCTATGGCTATGGGCCGCATGAGCGCGCATCGGATGGGACGGCACTGGTCGAAGAAGGCGGCGACATGGCGTTTGTGCCCGATGTTGTGGTTCGCGATGGCGACAGGATTACTGGTGAAAGCTGGGCATTCGAGGCGGTGCATACGCCAGGGCATACGGCCAACCATCTGTGTTTTGCCCTGTCCAAAGAATTGGCGCTATTCACGGGTGATCATGTGATGGGATGGTCTACCACCGTAATTTCGCCACCCGATGGAGACATGCAGGCCTATTTGGACAGTCTGGAAAAACTGCTGAACCGGGATGATGCCATTTATTATCCAACCCATGGCGCCCCGGTTGTCGATCCCAAACCTTTAATACGGGCATTGATTGCCCATCGGCACGAACGCGAAGAACAGATTATATCAGCCCTGGGTGACAGCGCGCTCGATTTGATGTCTCTTGTGCCGATTGTCTATGCGGCCGTGGACAAGCGGCTGCATCCAGCAGCGGCCCGATCAATGCTGGCGCATATGATCCGTTTGCAGCAGACCGGGCGCATCGTATGCGAAGACGGGCGCTATCGCACAAGTTGATCAGGCAGTTGGCAATTTGTGGCCAGCAAACTGGGTTCGCAGTGCCGTCTTCTGGATCTTGCCCGTGGCGGTATGGGGAATTTCGGTCACAAAGACTACGTCATCCGGCATCCACCACTTCGCAATCTTGCCACCAAGATAATTCAAAATGTCGTCGCGTGTGGGATTGCGACCGGGTTTTGCGACGATGATCAGCAATGGCCGTTCGTCCCATTTCGGGTGGGCAATGCCGATTACCGCGGCTTCAGCCACATCGGGATGCCCCACCGCCAGGTTTTCAATATCAATCGATGAAATCCATTCCCCGCCCGATTTGATGACATCCTTGGCGCGGTCGGTGATCTGCATGAAGCCGTCCGGGTCGATGGTGGCGACGTCGCCGGTCGGGAACCAGCCGTTTTCCAGCACATCCCCGCCCTCGTGCTTGAAATAGCTCGCAATAATCCACGGCCCTTT
>CAISDR010000062.1 GCA_903884125.1 uncultured bacterium | reverse complement strand
CACTACCAATGCCCTCCGGTCCCTCGCGTACCCAGATCTTACTAGGCGCGTATAACTCAACGTTACGACAACCATGCCAGCCTCATCGCTTAACGCAATAAAGCCAACCGTCGCCCACGCTTCTCTTCCATCCAAATTGTCAATCAGCGGGTGCCATCTGTCCGACCTTCCGGTCATCAAGAGACAAGACAACGCCGCCGAAGGACTTTCAAAGCCCGCCCGGCGGCGTTGCGAGGGGCGGCTTATAGGCCCCATGACGCCGGTCTGTCAAACCCAAAATTCGGTTCTTTCTGGAAAATTCGCCCTATTCCTGAAAACCGGTCTATTCGGTCGCAGGGGACCTGACCGCTTTCACCCCGTATCGGGGCCGCAGGGCCACCGGTCAGCCACCAAAATGGCTGGAACTCGGGTAATTTTATTTAACGTCCATAAGTCTTGAACCAAACGGGTGGCAATCCGATATACTACCCTGTACGGGCATGCCGCCCGTTGTTATTCAGGGAGAGAAAAATGTCACGCTTCGACGAAGCCAATGCCTGGGGCCGTCCGGCCGGCGCGTATGGCGCGGTCTCGGCGGCTGAGTTCGACGCCGGCCTGCGCAAGCATATGCTGAGTGTTTACAACTACATGGCTTCGGGCCTGCTGCTGACCGGGGCAATTGCCCTGCTGGTTGCGCAATCGCCCGAAACAATGATGAGCCTGCACGCGACCCCGTTAAAATTTGTCATCATGCTGGCCCCCCTGGCCTTTGTGATGGTGCTGAGCTTTGGGATTGAGCGCCTGTCTGCGGGCGCCATGCAGGGAATATTCTGGGCCTTTGCAGCGACCATGGGCCTTTCACTGTCCTCTATCTTCATGATTTACACCGGTGCCTCGATCGCACAGGTGTTTTTCATCTCGGCAGCCACTTTCGCGGTAACCAGCCTTTATGGCTATACCACGCAACGGGACCTGACCGGCTTTGGCGGCTTTTTGTTCATGGGCCTGATCGGCATCGTGATCGCAAGCCTGGTCAACCTGTTCATGGCCTCCAGCATGCTGCAGTTTGTGATCTCGGTCGTCGGCGTTCTGGTCTTTACCGGCCTGACCGCCTATGACACGCAGAAGATCAAGGAAAGCTATGCAGACAGCTGGAGTGCAGACAGCAAGGACAAGATTGCGATCATGGGCGCTTTGACGCTGTATCTTGATCTGATCAACATCTTCATGATGCTGCTGCAATTGCTCGGCAATCGCCGCGACTAAAACCGATCCGCACGGATTGAAACAGCACAGGGGTGTCGGGCAACCGGCACCCTTTGTTTTTGCCTTAACCCTGCTGCTTGGCCGTGGTCTGAACAACCAGTTGCAGCGCAATCACAAAGGCTATGACCAGCAGCAAGCTTGACAGATAAAAGGCAGCTCCTGGTATGTGAGCGGTCTCAGGTCCCGCGATAAAAAATGCAAATACCCCGGTGAAAAGAAATGGCCCCATCAGCCCGCCGATCGAGCGCACAGCGGATATGGCACCCTGCAACTGCCCTTGCGCGTTTGGGCCAACCGCCTGTGTCATTAACCCCTGAATAGCGGCCCCGCCCAGCCCCCAGAGCGCGGCAAATGGAATGGCAAACCAGAACCAGTGACCCTGCGGTGCAAGGCCATATCCGGCAAATCCCAACGCACCAAACATTATGCCCAGCAATACTGCGCGTCGTTCGCCAAACCGGCGCACAAACGGTTTGATCATTGTCCCCTGCACCACCGCCCCTAATAACCCAACGGCAGCCAGCGTCAGGCTGATGGTCACAACATCCCAATGATAGCGATAGTCGGCATAGAGGACGAAAGTTGCCGGCAGCACCTCATGCGCCAGCGAATTCAGAAAAAAGACAAAGGCAAGGCCAAGCACAGTGGGATTGGCCCGCAGGAACCGAAACGACCCCAGGGCATGGGCATTGCGCCAGTGAAACGGCGTCCGCTTGTCCCGGTCGAGGCTTTCGGGCAACACGAACCAGCCATAGATGCCATTAGCAATGCTGAGACCGGAGGCCACCCAGAACGGCAATCTGGGATCGGACGCACCCAATAATGCGCTTAGCGCCGGGCCAACGATAAAGCCCACCGAAAATGCTGTCCCCAGTTTGCCAAAAGCAGCAGCCCGATCACGCGAAGGGGTCACATCGGCCACATAGGCGCCCGCTGTCGAAATACTGGCCGCAGCGATCCCGGAAAGAATCCGGGTTACAAAAAGGCTGATCAGATCTGGCGCCAGAGCGGTAAGAATATAATTGATACCAAGGGCAAAATTGGAAAACAGGATCACGGGCCGCCGCCCGAACCGATCTGAAAGCGCACCCAGAACCGGCGAAAACAGAAATTGCATCAGCGCCCAGGAAAAGCCGAAAACACCGAATATCCGGGCCGCTGCCGAACTGTCCCCGCCCACCATCGAAATGACGATTTTCGGCAGAACCGGGATGATCATGCCCAATGCCAGAACATCAAGCAGAACGGTCACAAAAACGAAAATCACTGCAGCTGAACGCACCTTTGGCCCGGACGAGGTCATTTCATTCGACATCTGCTTTTCCTGACAACATTATGTACGGCAAGGGCCAAGACTGCGGCCAGACCACGTTCCAACTTAGGGCAAAGTTCACAGATGACCAGCGCGCCGATCAGCTACGCATTAGACGAAAACCAAGTAATAGTGACGCTTAATCGTCCAGATCAGCGAAATGCGTTGAATTT
>CAISDR010000061.1 GCA_903884125.1 uncultured bacterium | reverse complement strand
TCCATGTGCCCCTCGAGATGCTGTTCTATTTTTCTTTTACAAACTCGACGCTCGGCCAAGTGCGATCAGATGCATTTGATACTGGGCAAGCAGATCGGATGTTAAGTGTCTTGGCCGAACCTGTTTTGATTCAGATCAATCAATTTGAAGGGCGGCGCGGGGCGGCCGCTCTGGGGTAGGGGCGCTATTCGCTTGGGGGGGTAGGCACGGTCTGCTTTGCGGCCAAAGGGGCATTGCGCAGCCCAACATGCTGGCTGGCCGTCAGTGCGGGGCCTCAAACGGGTTATCAACGTGCGCCGCCGTGGCGCTCGGCACGTCACCCGAAGGCATCCCCATTCTGGGGTCAGAGTCCGTCCAGTAGGTGGTGGGGTGCCGGCCGGGTTTGCAGCCACAGTCCGCAAAAAACTTCCATTGAATGTCCTTGGCCCTCGACCTGGCCTGGCGGTCCGTGACGCGATGGGCGTCCCAGTCTGCCGCGAGTGTCTGCATGTCCGCAGCGTAGACTTCAAATGCATCCATCTTCGTCAAAGCGATGGCCTTGGCAAAGCCACGCTCGGCAGTCGATTCGCAGGCTTCCCACTCGGAATAGGTCCTAAATTCCTTTGCTTCCCATTTGGTTTTGCAAGCGACGGCCTCTTGGTGCAGGCTGGCGGCAGCCTTTGGCATGGCCAATTTGTTGTAGGTGTCCGCGCAGCCTGCCAGCATTAGCGCGGAAATGATGATTGTCAGGATGCGACTCACGGTTGTGCCTCCCAATCTTCGATCAGCATCACGATGTCGCCAATGTCCCAAAGCCGTTCCGTAAGATGCGCGGCATTAGCGGGCGACATGCGAACGCTGCTGTTGATACGGGCGATTTATACTATCTTACCACAACCCGATCCAGCGGCGGATGCCGGGATGGGTAGCTGGCGGGTTGGCAGTTAATAGATAAGCGCTTGCCGCGGGTGGGGGCTTCAACCGCAATGTCCGCTGTGGGTCAAAACCGGCCATTCAGCCCAGATCAGACGAATGTCCGCTTGCTGGCCGCTAGCGCAAATGCCCTCATTAAACTAACGTTGCAACTGGACAACTAGGTGGGACCGGTCAACTCTCTACAAAAAATATCAGCGAGGCAGGAGGTTTGGAATGTCATATCGGAAAGTTTTGTTGGTGGCCGGTTCGGTTGTCGCCCTGGCTGGGTTCCTGACCTTCGAGCCGCTATCGGTTTCACCATCTGAAGCGCAAATGTTTTTCGGTAAGGTGGGGCCAGCCAAGGGCGAACCCGACGGAAATGGCGTTCCCTGCTTTGGCTTTTTGGATGGTGGCGGGCAATGCCTGACAACACAAAACGCGACCAGCACCAGCGACCATCCTGTGCGACTGGAGGGCAAGGTGGGCCAGGCGCGGTCTCGCACTGGCGCCGTTCAGTTTGCCCGACGAGCGCGTGACCTCATTTATATCGCCACACCTGGCGGCCATTCTGACGATCCCGATTCCACGGCAAAGACTGGCGAAGGCATCATCGTACTTGACGCCAGGGCGGGCTACGCCTTCGTGAAGCGCATTCCGATCCAAAACCTGCCCGCATCCATAGAGCCCGCCGAAGCGTCAGC
>CAISDR010000060.1 GCA_903884125.1 uncultured bacterium | reverse complement strand
TCTTCCGATGATGCCAAATTACAAAATGATGCACGGGTCTTCATTCCTGAAGATGCTCGGAAGGTTGCGCTGATATCACTATTTTGCGGTACCGCTATTGGCTTCTGGGGCCGCGGTGGTGACCGTACCTCGTGGCTTCTGTCAATAAGCCTACTTGCTATTACCCTTCTGAATTTGGGCGTTCTATATGAGATCAACGTATGGAACCGTGAAATCTTTGACGCGCTTGAGCAACGGCAATCCGGTTTAGTCTTTTCGCTATCAATATTGTTTGCGCCGCTCGCCGTCTCTGGCGTGATTCTTGGTGCAGCGGCGGTGTATGTCAGAATGACTACCCAGCGACGTTGGCGAGGATGGCTAAATGACAATGTATTGACGCGATGGCTGGCGAACGGGCGCTATTATCAATTGAATTTGCTTGCGGGCGAGCATCAGAACCCGGAATACCGCATTGCAGAAGATCTTCGTAACGCAACTGACGCGCCAGTGGATTTTTCCGTTGGAATAGTTTCGGCGATATTATCTGCAGCGACTTTCATTGTTGTACTTTGGAATATCGGCGGTCCCTTTGATCTGGCTCCATTTGGCTGGCCAGTTTCGATACCGGGCTTCCTTGTTATTTCTGCCTTTATTTACGCCCTTATAACTAGTGGCTCAATGGCACTTATCGGACGGCGATTTATAAAGGTATCAGAGGATAAGAATGCGGCTGAGGCCGAGTATCGATTTACGCTCACACGTGTTCGTGAGAATGGTGAAAGCATCGCCCTGCTTGGCGGAGAGGAGGAAGAGCGAGCGGGGCTTGATCGCAATTTGGCGATGGTGCTTTTTCGGTGGCGTCAATTATGCACGCAATATGTTCGGACGACTGTAATTTCTCAGGCAAGTGGGTTGGTGGCGCCAGTGTTTGCAATTATTTTGACAGCGCCAAAATTTCTCGATGGGACTATGTCCCTGGGACAGGTAGTGCAGGCGGCTTCTGCCTTTACTATCGTTCAGGGGTCTTTTGGTTGGCTTGTTGACAACTATCCGCGTGTCTCAGAATGGAGTGCCTCCGCACGCCGTATAGCGTCACTGATGCTGTCACTAGACGAGCTTGAACTTGCAGAGAGGGGTGGGGAAGCCGTTACGCGAATAGAACATGGTGTCATCGACGGTGCCGCGTTGCGCCTTAGCAATCTTAATATCACACTTGACAACGGAACTGCGGTGCTTGGCGACACTGTGATTGAGATCATGCCAGGTGAACGTGTACTTATCGTAGGCGATTCAGGCACTGGAAAGTCTATACTTGTACGCGCTATCGCCGGACTTTGGCCGTGGGGCGGGGGCGCCATTGAAATCAATCGTGCTGCCCAGTTGTTTTTACTACCACAGCGCCCATATATTCCTTCCGGCTCATTGTTGAGGGCGGCTGTCTATCCTTCATCGGTTTCGGGGTGGCCGAAATGTGAGGTGGTACGGGTCTTTGAGTTGGTCGGACTTAAACATCTTATAAATCATTTATTGGAAGAAGCGCCCTGGGATCAGACCTTGTCAGGTGGCGAAAAGCAGCGGTTGGCATTTGCCCGACTTTTTTTGCACCGGCCGAATATAGTGGTTCTTGACGAGGCAACTTCTGCACTTGATCCAAAAAGCCAGGATTCGCTGATGTCCCTGCTGGCCAGGGAGCTAGAGTTTGCCACTATCATCAGCGTTAGTCATCGCCCCGAGTTAGAGGCCTTTCATAGCCGCAAGATTGTCATGGAAAGGCGTCTGGGCGGTGCGCGGTTGGTATCAGATACAAATCTTACGACGTGGACCGCACCTACGGTGCTGTCAAGCCTTAGGGCACATCTCGCCAGGCTGACACCGTGAATCTTCTTCGCCTTTATGCACGGGTGTTATCATTGTTGCGACCGGTGATGCTACTGGCATGGGCTCTGACAATTGCAAATTTGTCTTTAGCGGCCACCCAGTTTGCCGAGCCGGTCTTATTCGGGCGTGTGATTGATACGCTGACCCGTAACAACGGTGTGAATGGGCATACAATCTGGCCAAAACTTACCATTCTTCTGGCGGCATGGGTCATCTTTGGTCTGTTCAATATTTTCGTCAGCACACTGACGGCCTATTTCGCTGATCGGCTGGCGCATAGCCGCCGCCAGGGGGTCCTGTCGGAATTTTACGACCACTTATTACAGCTTCCTCTGTCTTATCACGGTCACATGCATTCGGGGCGTCTAATAAAAGTTATGTTGCGCGGAACTGATGCGCTTTGGGGTCTCTGGGTTTCGTTCTTCCGTGAAAATCTTGTCGGACTGACCACTTTTTTTGTGTTGCTTCCTCTGTCTATTCTAATGAACTGGCAACTTGCAGTCCTGTTGATATTTCTGTGCATTATATTTGCCAGCCTCACTACATTTGTGATGCGCAGGACAGATTCCTTGCAAACAAATGTTGAGGAGCGATATTCCCAATTGGCAGAGCAGGCATCAGATACATTAGGAAATGTCGCTGTAGTACACAGCTTTGCCCGGGTCGAGGCCGAGGTTCTAAGTTTGAAGAATGTAATTACAAATCTGCTTGCGGCGCAGCTTCCCGTATTGTCCTGGTGGGCAATAATTTCAGTTCTGACCAGGGCGTCAACTACAATTACCGTCCTTGCAATTATTATTATCGGGACAATGCTCAATCTTAAGGGGCAGGCCACAGTGGGTCAGATTGTTACCTTTATGAGCTTCGCCACGATGCTCATTGACCGCTTGCAAGGGATAGTGGGATTTATCAGCAGGCTATTTGTCGAAGCGCCGCGCCTGCGTGAATTTTTTTCCGTTTACGATACTTCATCTTCGCTGCCTGATGGAAAGTATTTACCAAGCTATGTGAACGGACGTGTTGAATTCAGAAATGTTACGTTCTGTTATGATGCCACCTCCCCGACAGTCAACGACATAAGCTTTTCTGCCAACCCAGGTGAAACTATCGCGCTTGTTGGACCAACGGGATCGGGGAAATCCACAGCGCTTGCCCTATTGTACCGAACCTTCGACCCACAGCAGGGCCGTATCGAAATAGATGGTGTGAACATAAAGGACTATCAGCTGGGTTCACTTCGCAGGAACATTGCGGTTGTCTTTCAGGAAGGTATGTTGTTCAACCGATCAATTGCAGAAAACCTTCGTGTAGGAAAACCGGATGCAACGGATCAGGAGTTGCGGGATGCTGCCCGGCGCGCACAGGCGCTTGAATTCATCGAGCGTCAGACAAAAGGATTCGATAGCGAAGTAGGCGAGCGCGGGCACATGCTCTCAGGCGGCGAACGCCAACGACTGTCAATTGCACGGGCATTACTGAAAGATTCGCCCATCTTAATTTTGGACGAGGCAACCAGTGCTCTGGATTCCAGGACTGAAACCCGGTTGTTGGCAGCACTGCAGGAAGTTATGCGCGGCCGTACAACTTTTGTAATTGCCCATCGACTCGCGACAATCCGGCAGGCAACGCAAATACTGGTATTTGACAGCGGGAAAATTGTCGAGAGCGGTAGCTTTGTGGACCTGATGGCCAAAGGCGGCGCGTTTGCCGCTCTTGCTCAAGCACAATTTTTGAACGGTTCAGAACCAAATGAAATCAGAGGTCCTG
>CAISDR010000059.1 GCA_903884125.1 uncultured bacterium | reverse complement strand
GTTGATGATTTAAAACAATTGCAATTGCGCTTGCGAAAACGCCTTAGCCTATGCAAAGCTGCAAGTATTCAAAGTTTGCAGTATCGGTGGTCGGACTGCGTCACAATATTGAAATGGTTGCATTGTGAAGATTACTGACTGGACCGACGTGGAAGTCTTTGCCGAGGCGGCAGGTGCGGAATCCTTTGTGCTGGCGGCGCAAAGACTGGGCATGGATCAGGCAACCGTTGGCCGACGCATTGCCAAACTGGAGGCCCGCATAGGCCAGAAACTGTTTCATCGTTCGGCTGCTGGTGTGCAATTGACGGATTTCGGTCGCCAGATGCTGGAAGTCTCTACCGGCCTGATCCAGTCATCCCGCAAATTTGAATCCGCGCTTCAGGCATTAAGCGGGACCCGTGCGCTTAGGATCAAGGCACCGGAAAGCATTGCCCATTACATGTTGACCCCGATTATTTCGGGGGCCAATTTCGGCCCGTTTCAGATGACCCAGCTTCTGGAAATATCAAGCCTTTTGTTCAAGGCCATTCTGGTATCGGACAATGATGGTCTGGAACCGGACGTCCGCTTTGAATGGTCAAATGTCGGATCGATCCCACCCGCAGAACCGAGTGCAAAGGTCCGGCGGCTAATGACAGTCAATTTTCTTCCGTTTTATACCGATGCCTATGTGGCAGCTCATGGACAGCCCGGTGGTTTTGACGACCTGAAATGCGCACGACTTGGCTGGCTGAATGGCTGGGAGGGCATGGGCGAACCTGCCTGTTTTGAACCCTGGTATCAATTGATGCGGGCAAGCCCGGTGCCACCGATCCGCGTGCTGAGTTCAACCACCCTTGAACGCATGGTCACACACGGTCAGTTCATCTCTTTGTTCCCGATGCAGATGCCGCTGCATGCACCAAGCTTCAGACCCATTCTGGATGGGCCACCCATGCAATTGGACCTGTGGCTGGTCGTCGCCGACCATGTGTTCAAGATCCCCCATCTGCTGGAACCTTATCAGGATCTGATAAAGGTTTTTCAGATCGCAACCAATGGCATCGATGCTGGGACCCCGGATTTGGAATCCGATGGCCTTCCAGCATTGGCAGATGCCCTAAATTAGGCATTCGCCCAGGCTTGCGAGATATCGGGGGCATTTAAGTTCACCGTCTGGCCATTGGCAATATTCGATGCTAAAGCGGTTGTCCGAACGCACAGACAATCCAACGTGCCGGATGATTGACTGGGGGCCGGGTTGCACCAGTCCCTCTTAATGCGGCCCAAGTGATCCGATAACTCGTTGAAATAAATATGATTCTGATAATCGATAACTACGACAGCTTTACCTATAACCTTGTTCATTTTCTGGGCGAGCTGGGGGCCAGCTGTCAGGTTCATCGCAATGACAAGATCAGTGTAGATGAGGTGCTGGCATCAAAGCCAAAGGGAATCGTGCTGTCGCCCGGCCCTTGCGATCCCGACCGGGCGGGCATTTGTCTTGACCTGCTGGCGCGTGCGCCGGTCGAACAACCCATATTCGGTGTGTGTCTGGGGCATCAGGCAATCGGACAGGCCTTTGGTGGCGCAGTAGTTCGCGCACCTGTGCCCATGCATGGCAAATTATCTCGCATTCATCACAATGGGCATGGGGTGTTTTACGGTCTGAATAATGATTTTCAGGCAACGCGGTATCATTCGCTGGTGGTTGCCCGCGATCATCTGCCGGATGAATTTGAGATCACCGCTGAAAGCGATGATGGCGTGATCATGGGCCTGTCGCATAAATCCCGGCCCATCCATGGTGTTCAGTTTCATCCTGAAAGCATCGCGTCCGAACAGGGACATGCCCTTCTGCGGAACTTTCTGGTTGTGGCCGGTGAGGTATGAAGCAGATTCTGGCGACGCTGGCTTTGGGGCAGGCGCTTAGCGCGCAAGAAACCCGTCAAGCCTTCGACCTGATCATGGATGGGGCGGCAACGCCAAGTCAGATCGGTGCGTTTTTGATGGCATTACGGATCAAGGGTGAAAATGCCAGCGACCTTATTGCCGCCGCCAGCGCCCTGCGTGAACGCTGTTTGCAGGTTGATGCACCCGATAATGCAATGGATATTGTTGGCACCGGTGGTGATAGGTCCGGCAGTTACAATGTTTCAACCGCAGCCGCCCTGATTGTGGCAGGTCTGGGTGTGCCGGTTGCAAAGCATGGTAACCGGTCGGCCACATCAAAATCGGGCACGGCAGATACGCTGGAAACATTGGGCGTAAAACTGGAGAATTCCGCTGCCGGTGTTAAGCATTGCCTGAAATCGGCTGGCATCGGATTTATGTTTGCCCCCGCCTTTCACACAGCGATGCGGCAGGTGGCGGCAGCACGATCCGAACTTGGCACACCAACGATCTTCAACCTGACCGGTCCACTGTGCAATCCGGCCAGGGTAACACGCATGCTGGCAGGTGTTTATGATCCAACGAAGCTGGAAGCCTATGCACAGGCATTATCTGCTTTGGGTGTGACCCGGGCCTGGGTTGTCCATGGCAGCGATGGACTTGATGAATTAAGCACTGCCGCACCCAGTCATGTCATCGCCATCGATCAGGGGAAGCTGTCACGTTTTGATATCACACCGGGTGATGCCGGGCTGGCGTTGACCACGCGCGAACAGCTGATCGGTGGGGATGCCAATCACAATGCCATGGCACTGGGCCAGTTGCTGGATGGCGCACAAGGTGCCTATCGGGATATTGCGGTACTTAATGCCGCTGCCGCCTTGATTGTGGCTGGTCTTGCCGGTGATCTGCGATCGGGTGCAAGCCTGGCACAGAAATCAATTGATGAAGGACTGGCGCGCGAGGCGTTGCGACGATTGGTGATAAGTTCCAACGAGCAGATGTCATGAGCGATATTCTGGCCAGTATCGAAAAATACAAGCGGGTCGAAATTGCCACCGCAAAACAGGCCGTGCCGCAAGCACAACTTGAAAGCCAGATCGCGCAGATGCCAGCGGCGCGCGGATTCAAAGAGGCACTTTCTGCAAAGATCAGTTCGGGCAGACCCGCCCTGATCGCCGAAATCAAAAAGGCCAGCCCGTCAAAAGGACTGATCCGTGCGGACTTCAATCCACCGCAACTGGCAAAAGCCTATGAAGCCGGTGGTGCGACCTGCCTGTCAGTTTTGACCGACGCCCCCAGTTTTCTTGGTTCGCCGGAATATCTGATTGCCGCACGTAACGCCGTCGCCCTGCCCGTTCTGCGCAAGGATTTCATGTTCGATCCGTATCAGGTGCTGCAAACCCGTGCCATGGGGGCCGACTGCATTCTGATCATCATGGCAGCCATTGATGATCATGACGCACGGGCATTGCGCGACTGTGCAGTAGATCTTGGGCTGGATGTGCTGGTCGAGGTTCATGATCGTGCCGAAATGGATCGGGCATTGATGCTTGATGTATCCATGATCGGAATCAACAACCGCAATCTGCGTACATTTGAAACACGCCTCGAAGTCACCGAGGAATTATGCGCCGATGTGCCTGATCATATCCTGTTGGTGGCTGAAAGCGGCATTGGCGGCCCGGATGACCTGAACCGTCTGCGCAAAAAGGGTGTACATTCATTTCTGGTTGGCGAAAGTCTGATGCGCCAGTCCGACGTTGCCAGTGCCACCCGCCATTTACTGGGCCTGAACTGATGAGCAAGCTGACACATCTGGATGACAATGGTCACGCGCGCATGGTCGATGTATCTGCCAAAGCGGATACAGTCAGGATTGCAAAGGCAGAAGGCCGCGTGGACATGCAACCGGAAACGCTGAACCTGATTTTGTCAGGCAGTGCACCTAAGGGCGATGTACTTGCAACCGCGCGCATTGCAGGCATCATGGCGGCAAAGCGGACCAGTGACCTGATCCCGCTTTGTCATCCGCTGGCCCTGAGCAAGGTTGAAGTGCAGATTGAAATTATGCCGCCTGCAAGCCTGATCATCACTGCAACAGCAAAAGTCACCGGCCCGACCGGAGTTGAGATGGAAGCTTTATGCGCGGTATCCGTTGCAGCACTGACCATCTATGACATGCTTAAGGCTGTGGATCGTTCCATGACGATCAATGACATCCGACTGATACATAAATCAGGCGGTGCCAGCGGTGAATTCAACCGGACAAAGCCATGATTTCCGTCGCCGAGGCACGCGCCAGAATATTAGAGCCGCTGCGCCCGCTGGCCTGCGAGGTGATTGCGGTTGACCGCGCGCTGGGTCGGGTATTGGGCGAAGATATGATCGCCCGCCGTACCCAGCCACCAGCGGATATGAGTGCGATGGATGGCTGGGCCATTCGCAGCGCCGATCTGGGGCAGCCTATAATACCTGCTGGTGAATCTGCTGCCGGGCGCGCATTTGACCGGCCATTGCCCGAAAGAAGTGCGGTACGCATTTTTACCGGCGCAATTGTGCCGGACGGCGCCGACACAATAATACTGCAGGAAGATGCCGACCTGATTGATGGCGCTCTGATCATCCGCGAGGCAACACCGCCCGGCAAACATATCCGTCGCCGTGGACTGGATTTCATTACGGGTGACATCGGCCTTAAGGCGGGCAAGCGTCTCAGCGCACGGGATGTCGCATTTCTGGCTGCTATGGACATACCCTGGGTCAGTGTCCGTCGCAGGCCACGTGTGGCGATCATGGCCACCGGTGATGAACTGGTGCGGCCGGGCGAACCGTGTGGACCTGATCAGATCATCGCATCCAATCATCTGGGTGTGGCCGGGCTGGTGCGAGATGCTGGCGGCGAGGTGCTGGATCTTGGCATTGCACCTGATCGTGCAGACATTCTGGCGGATCTGGCCAAAGGTGCGCGCGGGGCCGACATGCTGGTTACCATCGGCGGTGCATCTGTGGGCGACCATGATCTGGTGAAGTCGAGCCTTTCGGCCAATGGTCTTACTCTGGACTTTCATAAAATAGCTATGCGCCCCGGCAAACCGTTGATGAGCGGGATGATTGATGGCACAGCATTTATGGGCCTGCCGGGTAATCCCGTTTCGGCCATGGTCTGCGGGTTATTGTTTATGGTACCGGCTTTGTTGCGCATGCAGGGGCGTGACATACAACCGCCCGAAATCATCGCGCAGACAACAACGTTCCTGGCAGCTAATGACAAGCGTGCTGATTTTTTGCGCGCCCGGCTTTGGCAGGATGACAGCGGCAACTGGCAGGCGAAAGTATTTGACCTTCAGGACAGTTCGATGCTTAGCGTTTTGGCTCATGCAGATGGACTGGTACTGCGTCCACCATTCGCCCCACCCGCTGAGGCTGGTTCAATGGTCAGAGTTCTACCCTTTGACCTTCGGTATTAATGCCAACGAGTCAGATGGACCGCCCTAACTGTTGATCGCCATAGCTTCTGGATTCGCCTGCGGTTCATCCATATTTGTCGTATTAAGCAATCGCTTTTCAGGAATTTCGACGGACAGGACTATATATCCCAGCGCAGCAGGAAACCGCGCTTCGGCCGAGGCGCGCACATCGGCTTCGGTAGGTGCCCAGAAAACATGCTTGCGTCCGCGCTGCCAGCTTTCCACCGCGATGAGATGGAAGGAAGAGGTTTCAATGGTTTTATTCACAATCGTTACATAAAACTCTTCATCCCAGTTCGAATAACGGTCGGTTGCCATAAATACCCGATCACGCTTTGCCAGCCGGTCTGGCGAAATTGATTCTTCCAATGGCTTGATGCGTGCCTGAAATTCATCACGCTCGCGCATCAGACCGGTCAATTCATTTTCCAGCACGGCCGCGCGTTCAATGGCGCGCTGACCCTCATCACGCAGGTGGCGGGCCATCACTTCCATCGTTTCGATCTCATTCATGCCATGCTGATAGGCCACAACCACGCGCGCAAGGCATGGGCCGACCACCGCAAGGCCAGCCACAATCGTGATGATGGTGAAAATGGATTCCATCATGCGGACCTCAGCTCGGTGGCACTTCAGAGAAACTGCGGCCAAGTTCAAGTTCAAATCCCAGGTCAG
>CAISDR010000058.1 GCA_903884125.1 uncultured bacterium | reverse complement strand
TCTTCCGATTGCATCTGCGGCCGCATTAACGCTTATACTGCTGGCAGCTGGTGGTTTGGTAACCGACGTGGGGACGTGGTACCAAAACCTGGTAAAGCCCAGCTGGAATCCGCCAAACTGGATATTCGGTCCAGCCTGGACGCTGATTTTATCACTTGCTGCCGGGGCTGGCGTACTCGCGTGGCTGGAGGCAGGCAATGCCCCCGAAGCTCAGGCAGGATGGAGTGTTGGTCAGATCAGCATATTGGTGCTGTTTGGCATAAATATGGTGCTGCACTTTTTGTGGAGCCCATTGTTTTTCAAGTTCAGGCGACCTGATTGGGCCCTGATTGAGATGCCCTTTCTTTGGCTTTCAATTCTCGCCCTTATGATTTCGCTGGCACAATGGTCATGGCTGTGCCCCGTCCTACTTGCGCCCTATTTGTTGTGGGTGTCGTTTGCGATGTTTCTCAATCTGACAATCGTGCGCTTGAACGGTCCTTTTGGAATAACGCAATTGGAACAGACTGATTAAGTGCATGCCGATAAAATCGCGATTTGCCCGCTTTCAGTCGGCCAGCCTTTCGCGGATCAGCAAATAGATCGCAATGGCGCTGACGATTGATGCAACCGTCAGATACAGGCCGACCCAGGCCAGACCACCACGTTCTGCCAGTGCCTGGGCCAGTATGGGGGTAAGCCCACCTCCAAGAATGCCACCCAGATTGAACGTCATGGATGCCCCGGTATAGCGCACGCGGGCTGGAAACAGGCTTGGCAACCATGCGCCCAGCGGACCATAGGCAAACCCCATCAGGAACAGGGCAAGGGAAAGAAAGATCCAGACATCAAATAGTGATCCCGATCCTAAAAGCGGTGCCAGCAAAAAACCCAGTCCAATGGACCCGATGCAGCCCGCCATCAAGATGCGTCTCGGGTCAAAGAGGTCCGAGAACCACCCGGCCAGACCAATGCCCAGTGCCAGGAAGATTATCGCGGCAAGCTGCGCCGTCAGAAAATTTTCGCGCCCGTATCCAAGGCGCGTGGTGCCATAGCCAAGCGCAAAAGCTGTCGCCACGTAAAAAACCGCAAAACAGGCCACGGCACCAAATGTACCGCCCAGTGTTTCACGCCAGTGACTTCGGAATAATTCCGCAATGGGAACTTGTGGTGGCGGCTCGCGTGCGATCATGGCGGCAAATGCCGGTGTCTCTGTCAGTCTCAGACGCACCCAAAGTCCCACGCCTACCAATAGGATACTGGCCAGGAATGGCAGGCGCCAGCCCCAGGCCAGAAACTGATCATGATCCAAACTAAGCCCAAGTATCAAAAACAGTCCGTTGGCGGCGATAAAACCAACAGGTGCGCCCAGTTGCGGAAACATGCCGTATCGCCCCCGCCAGCCGGGTGGCGCGTTTTCAACGGCCAGCAGCGCAGCGCCGCCCCATTCGCCGCCCAGACCAAATCCCTGACCAAAGCGCAGGATGCACAAAAGCAGGGGTGCCAGGGCACCGGCATCCGCATAGGTTGGCAGAAATGCAATGGCCAGGGTTGAACCACCCATGGTCAGCAGCGAAATCACCAATGTCGATTTTCGACCGATCCTGTCCCCATAATGGCCAAAGGCCAATGCGCCGACCGGGCGGGCAACAAAGGCGATGGCCAGACTGGCAAAGGCTGCCAGCAATTGGGCCGAAGGTGAATCAGATGGGAAAAATAACGGCCCGAATACCAAAGATGCTGCGGTCGCATAGATATAGAAATCATAAAACTCGACGGCTGTTCCAATCAGGCTTGCCGCCAACACGCGGACAGCAGAGTTTCCTGATGCAATTGCCTGTCCCGTCATTTTTGATTTTCTCCGCCCTTGTTCCTGATCGGCCCATTTATTCGTTTGGCTTGGCAAAATTTACAAGGAAAAACTGGCCGCTCGATTTTGTCGCCAGTCGGCCAGATCGCCAATTCACCTTAGGCGGAATAGCCTTCGGTCTGTTCAGAATACCCTATCGGAAATGCCTGGCAGGTGATGGCGATGAGCGATGACAACAGCAAAATGAGTGCATGGCGGGTACCTGTTTCAATTGACCGACAGTTCAGGCGCGCAGGCAGCGGGCTGGTTCATTATCGTCAATTGGGGCATGGGCCCGTGGTGGGATTGCTGCATGATCTGCCAGGGTCGGGGCGGCTTGTAGAAGATCAGATGGTGGCGCTTGCCGCTCAGGGGTATTGCGTCCTGGCACCAGACTTACCGGGTTGGGGGCTGTCCGACGATACAGTTGATCCATTGGGGGCATTGTCATCCACATTGTGCGGGTATGCGCCGATTGCAATCATAGCCTGGTCCGGGTCAGCGGTGCTGGCGGAGCAATTGGCAGCAAAGCTAGCCGATGCCAAACTTGTTGCAATCATTTCCCGCAACGCAATCAATTTGACCCCGCCGCCATTTCAGGAGGACGGCGGACACCTGGACATATTGTGGACCCACGCTGTTGAGTTTGCCGTTGGCAATATCAGTCGGGCGCAGAAAGTATTGGCAGAGTGGATGAGTGCGTGCCCCAAAGCCTGGCACGATCTGGCAATTGCCCCACCACAGGCGGCACCACATGAAGTTCCCCAATTTGATTGCGTCGAAGATGCAATCCCTGATTTGAAAAGATGGTTTGAGGACCAAATACAACACACGCGCATTTTTCACTATGGCTTGACTGGTCGACTTCATCTGCGGATCTCCCGACCTTTGGGAAAGATCGTGCATCCACCATTGATTTGCCTTCACGCTTCACCGCTTTCAGGTGTGGTGTTCGAGCCCTTGATGCATAAGATGGCTACTGACCGGCTGGTTATAGCGCCTGATACGCCAGGTTTTGGTGAAAGCGATGCACCAGACAGGCCATTATCGATCCCAGAACTTGCGGACGCGCTTTTGTCAGTGCTGAAGCAATTTATGATCGGTCCGGTCGATCTTTTTGGATTTCATACGGGCGCGATGATTGCAGCCGAACTGGCCGCAGCGCATCCAAACCGATTCCGGCGCATTGCGATGATTTCCGCACCATTGTTTACAGACGCGGAAAAAGAATGGTTTCGAAATCACTACACGGCAAAGCCTGAACTTGCGGATGGCAGTCACAATAAAGAGCGCTGGCAGATGTTCTGGAACTGGCGTGGTCCTAGACAGTCAATTGAAAATTATGCGCGCAACCACGCACAGGGAATGCGCGGTGGACCTGCCTATCATTGGGGACATCGTGCAGCTTTTGATCACGATTTTGCTGGCTGCCTTGCCTTGCTGAACCAGCCGGTTCTGATTTTAAATCCGGCCGATGATCTGGCCGAGCTTACCCGTCGTGCTATCGGTCAGATGCCCCGGGGAGACATTATCGAATTGCCGGATTGCGGACATGGCATGCTGGATTCAGACACTGAATTGGTGGCGCAATATCTCAGGCAATTTTTGGATGATCCGATCTGACAGCAGGGCCAAGGCCCATGATTAAAATCGATCCACAGACGTAGCATCCGGCATATACCCAAAGGCCGGTTTCGTAATTGCCAAAATAATCCCGCATCAGACCCAACATAAATGGCCCAAGCGCGGCACCAGCGCCAAACATCGCCAATTGCCAGCCCAGGATTGTGCCAAAAGCCGAAAGCCCAAACTGCCGACCTGTCAGAAAGGCAACCAAATCAACTTCAGCACCGGCAGCAATTCCAATCATCAACGCACCTAATATAAGCCATTGCGTATCTGCTCCGGCGAATATCAAAACAACTGATCCCAGCGCCGGTACCAGCAGGCAGGCGCCCGCGATCATGGGTGGATTAAACCGGTCCACCAGATAGCCGCAGGCAAGTCGGCCCGCAATTACCGCCAGTCCCAGCATGCCTGCAATTCCAGCAGCACTCTCGCGAATAATGCCGCGATCTGTCATCAGCGGGATAAGGTGCACGATGCTTGAGGCAATACCCAGCGAGACAATGAAAAATCCCACGCCGAGTCGCCAAAAATCTCTGTGACGTATTGCATCACGCAAGGCGATGCCTGAGTTTTCCCTTGTGACAATACCCCCCGGCGGCGCCGCGATATTTTGGTCCACCGTTTTGGTGGGCGAACGGAAAAGCACAATCACAATCGGGATGACACCAAATAGCGTAACTGCAGAAATACCCAAAAATCCAGCACGCCACCCAAAATGGCTGATCAGCAGATTGACAAATATAGGACCGGTCGCTGCCGCAATCCCGGTTCCAATCAGTGTCATGGCCAAAGCAAATCCGCGCGCAATCTCAAACCATTGTGCAACTACTTTTGTCCAGACCATCGCCGCTGTGCCTGAACCCAGCAGGGCAACCACAAACCATGACAGATACCATGATAGCGGAGTCGAGATTGCCAGGCTCAAGCCAACATAGCCGAGGCCCAGGCCCAGCAGAGATGCCAGACCGACCCGGCGTGCGCCCAGCTTGTCGACAAGCGACCCGATAAAAGGTGCCATGATAAATGTGCCCAGACTCAGGCACAGGCTGCCGAATGTGATTTCGCTTCGCGTCCAGCCAAATTCGGCGCTGATCGGAGCAATGAAAACGCCAAAGGTATAAAATGGAAGCCCTGTGATTCCGACACCAACTCCGCAGGCTGCAGCCAGCACAACGGTCCATGCACGGGAAAATTCAGATCGCGCTGTGACAGGAACAAGTGACGTACTGGAAAGTAACGGATTTGAAGGATCGTGCATAGTCAGGTAGGTTCCGTGCAGCAGCTATAGCCATTTATACCCTGGGCTAAGCAGCAACCGCCAGCCCATGTTTGTCGATGGACGACTGCAGTTCCTGAACATTTACAGGTTTAAGCAAGACATCCAGCATGCCTGCGTGCAGACATGCCAGCCGATCCTGTTCACGCCCGTTTGCGGTCAGGCCGATGATGGGGGTATCGCCCTGTGGCGACGGTAGCGCTTTGATGAATTTTGTCGCCTCGATCCCGTCCATATTTGGCATCTGCATATCCATCAGGATCAGTCCATATTGTTTGGTCTCCACATGGCGAATGGCATCCAGACCATCCACAGCGACCTCGCAGGTGTGGCCCAGCCGCTCGACAAGTTTTGAAATAAACAGCTGGTTGACCTCGCTGTCATCAACCACAAGCACCGAAAAGCGCCGCTTGCTGGGTGAAATGCGATTTATATTGCGTCGCTGGGGCGTGGCGCGGCCTGGGTAAAGGTTGATCGAAAACCAGAAGGTGCTCCCTGATCCTGGTTCGCTGTGAACGCCGATTTCGCCACCCATCATGGTCACAAGCTGTTTGCAAATCGCAAGACCAAGGCCAGTACCGCCGAAGCGTCGTGAGTGGGATGCATCTGCCTGGGTAAAACGTTCAAACAGGCGCGGGATTATCTCTGTGGGCACACCGATACCAGTGTCGATCACTTCAACCCGGATACGAACCAAGTCACCCGGCCCCGGAACTGAGTTGCATTCTTCCGCGACCTGCGGGTCATCAATCGAGACATGCAGACTAATTGTGCCATCTTTTGTAAATTTGCAGGCATTACCAAGCAGATTGAGCATGATCTGGCGCAGGCGACCGTCATCGCCGCTTAGCCATAATGGAACATTATCTTCGACCCGCGACATCAGCTTGTTACCGGATTCGATGGCACGTTCGCTGAAAAGCTCGAGAATGCTTTTCACCAGCTCCCGTATATTGAAATCCGACAGTGACAAAGCGGTATTGCCCGCTTCAATTCGCGCGAAATCGAGAATGGGAGTTATTATTGACATCAGACTTATCGCCGCCCGATGCGCGGTCGTCAGAAGGCTGGTTGTCTCCGCATCACGTGAACGGTCAATTGCCAGAATCAGCATGCCAATAATGCCTGACATGGGCGTGCGGATTTCATGTGAGATATTAGCAAGGAACTCACTTTTTGCCTTGTTGGCTGCTTCTGCCGCCGTTTGGGCATTTTTCAGCGCGGTAATATCGGTACGGACGCCAACAATACCGCCGTTGCTGGTTGCGTGTTCGGAAACCTGAAGCCACGTACCATCACCCATTTTCAGCTGATGCAACATCCCATCAGAACTGCGATGACGCCGGATGCGTTCCCTGATCCAGGCTTCCTTGTCCCCGGAAAAGTCAGGCTCAATTTCCTCGCC
>CAISDR010000057.1 GCA_903884125.1 uncultured bacterium | reverse complement strand
CCCGTCCTGACGGCTGATGCCGACCCAATCGACAAAATCCGGATCGGCCCCCTTGTCCAGACCACGCAGCATTTCAATCCATGCGGGCAGCGTCATGCGTCCCCGCCGGTCCAGACTGCGGCAGGCACTTTCAATCCGCAGGCGTGTCGAAGAATCCAGGTCCGCCGCCTCGTCACTCAATCTTGCCCGCAGTCCCGACGACAAAGCGACCAGCGCTGCCCCCAATTGCCCCAGTGCCTGGGTGGCAAGGCGTGCCGCCTCCAGCAGACCGGGCACCGGTGGTGACAATGGTGCCTCAAGGTCATGGCCCGATTCGGCCTTAGGTGCGCGCGCCAGAACCTGGGTACGGATATGCTGCAGCAATTGTTCCACTGGCCCGCGCGGCTGGCCCGACAGACGTTCAATCCAGCTTTCCCCCGGCAGGCTGGCCGCAGCGCTTAATGCCTGATCCAGATGTTGCGTCAGCTGCTGGGTTTCATCTGTCATCAGGTCACCGATGCGTTCACGCAGACCACGACCGCGTGTGCGCCGATCCCCTTCGGCACCGCGTATCCACCGGCGCAGGTCAAAGGCTTCCTGCCCGGTCAGATGGGCAGAAAAGGCACCATCGGCGGCCTCGAATATCTGATGACCTTCATCAAAGACAACACGCGTGACCTGATCACCTGACAGGCCCTGACCGTCTTCACTTTCATTCTGCTGAACCTGTGCTGTGGCATCCCCCGAGAGACCAAAATCAAGCGCTGCCTGAATCATCACCAGCGCATGATTGGCAACGACCAGCCGGGCCCGGCGAGATTTACGCACCGCTTTTTCAATAAAGCATTTACGCACATGCGGACAGGCCGAATGCAGGCATTCACCGCGGCGATCCGTCAGTCCAGATGGCACATTTCCAGCAAGCCAGGCTGGCAGATCACCACCGATCATATCGCCATCACGGCTGGCCAGCGCCCAGCGCGCCACAAGGCCAAGACCGGGTGACGCGCCACCGGCACCACCGGCAGCGCGACTGACAGCCTCTTCGAAATTCAACAGGCACAGATAGTTTTCGCGGCCCTTGCGGATGACGGTATAGCGCGCCTTGTCAGCCGGATCGGGATAAAGCCGATCCAGCTCGCGATCAATCTGGCGTTGCAGGTTTTTAGTATAGGTCGACAGCCAGACCGGTCCCTTGTTGATTTCGGCCCACAGGCTTGCCGGGGCCACATAGCCAAGCGTCTTGCCAATGCCTGTACCGGCTTCGGCCAATACCACATGGGGAATGGAAATATTATCGCGCGGGGCGAATGCCTCGGCGGCAGATGCGGCAAAGTCTGATTGCGCGGGCCGGGATTCCGCATCAAGCCCGACCAGTTCCGCCAGTCGTGCGCGGGCGGCCTCGGGGGCGACCGGTTCGCTGCCCGGCGGTGGAACAGGCGCACGTTCTTCGATTTCAGACAGACGGTTCCAGATATCAAGGCCGGCTCGTGGCCCTTCCATCCGCTCGGGCATGCCCAAGGCAATCAGAACACTTTGTCCCCAGGGCCAACCACCGCGCGTCATTGCCAGCGCCGTGCGCCGGGCAATGCCAGCTTCCGGTTCCGCCATCGCCACCAGTTCACCCAACAGGGCATCGGCTGTGCGCAGGATGG
>CAISDR010000056.1 GCA_903884125.1 uncultured bacterium | reverse complement strand
TCGTCGCCATGTGCCGCTGCCCGAACAGGGCGCATCGATCACCACCCGGTCGTATAATCCCTGCGGTGGACTGACCCGGATATTCCGGGCACCGGCACGATACATGCGCGCATCCAACCGCGCCAGTCTGCGCCGGTCCAGATCATCGGCCCAGATTTCACCGGTGTTATTCATCAAGGCGGCCAGCCCCAGCGCCTTGCCGCCTGCTCCCGCGCACAGATCCAGAACCCGCATGTCCGGTTCCACATCAACCATGTGGGTCACGATCTGGCTTGCCTCATCCTGGGGTTCAAGCCAGCCTTCCTCCATCAGATCCAGCCCTTCAAGGCGCAATGGTTTCGCAAGACGCAAGCCATTGGGGGCCATGGCACAAATGGCTGCATCAATCCCCTGCATCGACAGACGGGCCTTCGCCTCGTCCCGGTTGGTCTTGAGTGTGTTGACCCTGAGGTCAAACGGCGCGCGCGACAGCAATGCCGCACATTCGGCCTCAAGTCGTGGTCCCAGACTGGATCGGGCCAGCGCATCCAGCCAGTTCGGCAGATTCAGCCCCGTATCCGGTACCGGCTGTTCCAGCGCCTTCATCTCTTCATTGTCCGGCGCACTAAGGCCGTAAGTGCCGCCAAACAGTGCCGGGGTTTCATCCAGCGACAAGCGATCCATCACCCTAAGGCTGCCGATGACCAATGCGCGTGCATCATCCCGGCCCATATACCGCGCAATGTCATCACGATGACGAAAAATGCCAAACACCCGTTCGGCAATCGCGGCGCGGTCTTTTGATCCGGCGAAGCGGTGATTGCGCCCCCAGGTTTCCACCACCCGCTCTGCGGGCACATCCTGGGCGGCCCATGCTTCCAGTATTTCCATGGCAGCACTTAATCGGGCGGCAGGTGTCATGACCGCCCCTCAGCTTGCCGGGTAATTGGGTGCCTCGCGCGTGATATCAACATCGTGAACGTGGCTTTCACGCAAGCCCGCATTGGTGATCCGGACAAACTGGGCCCGTTCTTTCAGATCCGTCAGGGTTGCCGACCCGGTGTAACCCATGGCGGCGCGCAGACCACCGACCAGCTGATGCAGGATATTGCCCAATGGACCGCGATAGGGCACGCGACCTTCAATACCTTCGGGCACCAGCTTGATGGTTTCCTTGATTTCCGCCTGGAAATAGCGATCAGCAGAACCGCGCGCCATGGCCCCGACTGATCCCATGCCGCGATAGGATTTGTAACTGCGACCCTGGAACAAAAAGACTTCGCCCGGTGCTTCGTCTGTGCCCGCAAACAATGATCCGATCATGGCAACATCCGCACCGGCGGCCAGCGCCTTGGCCATGTCACCTGAAAATTTTATGCCGCCATCTGCGATCACCGATATGCCCTGACGCCTGGCAACTTCCACCACATCCATGATGGCGGTCAGCTGCGGCACACCCACACCGGCAACGATGCGGGTGGTGCAGATTGAACCGGGGCCAATGCCGACTTTGATCGCATCTGCACCAGCATCGATCAGCGCACGCGCTGCGTCACCCGTGGCAACATTTCCGGCAACAACCTGTGTACGGTTTGACAGACGCTTGATCCGCGCCACGGCTTCGGCCACGCGCAGCGAATGACCATGTGAGGTATCGACCACAATCAGGTCCGCCCCGGCATCAATCAATGCTTCGGTGCGCAAAAAGCCATCATCGCCAACCGATGTCGCAGCGGCCACACGCAGGCGGCCCTGCTCGTCCTTGCAGGCATTGGGATGAAGGCGCGCCTTTTCAATATCCTTGACCGTGATCAGGCCAACGCAGCGATAGTCCTGATCCACCACGAGCAGTTTTTCAATTCTGTGGTGATGCAACAGGCGCTTGGCTTCATCCTGTCCGACATTTTCACGCACCGTGATCAGATTTTCCCGCGTCATCAGCTCGTGCACCGGCACCGACGTATCCGATGCAAAGCGCACGTCGCGATTGGTCAGAATACCCACCAGCCTGCCAGAGCCACTCATAACAACGGGAATCCCCGATATCCGGTGGCGTTCCATCAACCCCAATGCCTGCGCCAGCGTCGCATCGGGTTCGATGGTTACGGGATTGACCACCATGCCGCTTTCGAATTTTTTCACCTGACGGACATTTTCCGCCTGCAATTCCGGGGTCATGTTCCGGTGCAGGGTGCCGATGCCACCGGCCTGTGCCATGGCAATTGCCAGCCGCGCCTCGGTCACGGTATCCATGGCGGCCGAGATGATCGGTATGCCCAGCTCGATGGTCTTTGTGATTTTCGTGCGCGTATCCGCCTCGGTCGGCAGCACATCCGATGCGCCGGGTTTCAGCAATACGTCGTCAAATGTAAGGGCTTCTTGAATGGTCACGCCACGCTCCTGGAGCTTAGGGCCTTAAGGCCCAAGTGACGCCGGACCATAACCGAACCCGCTCACAAATCAACCGCCCTGTTTGCTGATATCTGGCTAGTCGCTGTCGGCCGGATCGGGCGTCTGCCCACGGAAACCTTTGGCCAGCACATACATTTCCGACGATTCTGCCCGGCTGGCCTTTGGCTTGACATGGCGGACTTCGGCGAAATTTTTCTTAAGCTTTTCCAGCAGGCTTCGTTCGGTCCCCCCCTGCAGTACCTTGGCCAGAAATGCGCCACCTGGGGTCAGCACATCGCAGGCAAGCTCCAGCGCCACTTCGCACAGCGCCATGGTCCGCAGGTGGTCGGTGCGTTTATGCCCGGTGGTCGGTGCCGCCATATCAGACATCACCAGCGTCGGGCTGCCATTTAACGCAGCTTTTATGCGGTCAGGGGCGTCGTCATCCAGAAAGTCCATCTGCATCAGCTGCGCGCCCGGAATTGGCGCCATTTCCAGAATGTCGACCCCAAGAATCGAGCCTTTATCGCCGATCTTGGCCAAAGCAACCTGCGTCCAGCCGCCGGGCGCTGCCCCCAGATCCAAAATCCGCGCACCCTGCACAAGCAGGGGGAAGCGTTCGT
This sequence comes from uncultured bacterium, assembly GCA_903884125.1. Classification (GTDB taxonomy): domain Bacteria; phylum Pseudomonadota; class Alphaproteobacteria; order CAISDR01; family CAISDR01; genus CAISDR01. The sequence continues at coordinate 4,580 of CAISDR010000056.1, read as the reverse complement.
CAATTTCCAGCAGCTTGTAAGCTGCCCGCGACCGATAGCCGTCAGCCTTGGATGCCAGCACATAAGGGTCGTTCAATTGCCGCTCGAGCCATCGGGCAGACGAAAGCGACCGCTTTGCCGCCGTCTTGACCTTGGTTCGCAGGGCATTACGGCCCGATGGTCCGGCCATGGCACCCGGTGTCGTGCCCGCTGTGCCATTGGGCGTCGTGCCTGCTTTTGCAGTCCTGGGTGGACCTTTGGGCGGCTTGCTCATCGTAGCGCCCCATGATCATCGCGGTCGCGCCGTAATTTCCGCGCGTCGTAATCCGCCTCTTCCATCAGGCCGGCCAAAATCCCCTCGCGCAGGCCCCGGTCGGCAACCCTGAGCCGGTCGGCGGGAAAGGTGCGGTTGATGGCTTCCAGAATTGCACACCCGGCAACAACCAGATCGGCCCGGTCAGCCCCGATGCAGGGGAATGCGGCCCGGTCCGCATGGCTTAATCCCGCCAGACGATGCGACACATCGGTAATGGCTTCGACCGAGATGAACGAGCCATCAACCTTTGCCCGATCATAGCGGGCAAGGCCCATATGGACCCCGGCCAATGTCGTGACGGTGCCGGATGTGCCAAGCACCTGCAGCCTGCCCTTTTTGGGATCGGGCAGCGACGCCCGGTGCCGGTCAAAAAAGGGCGCGATCATGTTGCGCACTTCGGCGATCATCGGTTCATAGTCATCGGCAGCCATGCCATCGCCGCCATAACGTTCAGCAAGGGTCACCACCCCCACAGGCAGCGAAGTCCAGCCGGCAACTTCAAACCGACCTGAGCTGGCCCGGCAATGCAGCCAGATTATTTCGGTTGAACCACCGCCAATATCAAAGACCAGCGCGTGGGGAATGGAAGTATCCAGCAGCGGCAGACACCCCGCCACGGCCAGCCGCGCTTCGGCTTCAGGCGGAATCAGCTCAAGGTTAAGGCCGGTTTCAGCCGCCACACGGTCCAGAAAGGCATCGGCATTTCTGGCCATGCGGCAGGCCTGGGTCGCCACAAAGCGGGCACGGGTGACACCGCGCCGGGCCATTTTGCGCGCGCAAATGGCCAGCGCTTCCACCGCACGGTCCATGGCCGCATCAGAAAGGGCCCCGTGATGGGCCAGCCCCTCGCCAAGACGGACCACGCGCGAGAATGAATCGATGACCCGAAAGCCTGTGCGTGTCGGCTTGGCCACCAGCAGACGGCAATTATTGGTGCCAAGATCAACCGCGCCGAAGACATGCGCCCACCGGCCCCGCCGATCATTGGGCGTCGCAGCAACCAGGCCCGGCAAGGCCTGAAAGGCAGCAGCCCCATCACCCCCCGCCAAAGGGGCAACCCCTGCCACGGGGGCGGGCCAGACTGGAGTATTCAAGCGCAAATCCTCAAGAAATCACATGGATTTCCATATTCCCCGCAACTCTAGCACTTAAAGTTTCAGATACAATAAGCACCTGTGGGGATCGGCATGCTGCGGCTGGCGGGTGTCAGCCCAGGCACAAGCCGGATTGACGCCCCAAACCGGCGCGTCTATAAGCGCCGGACCAAGGACACTGGCTGGGCGCTGCCCGCGCAAGTCCCGTTGGGGGATCGTCTAGCGGTAGGACTACGGACTCTGACTCCGTCAACCTAGGTTCGAATCCTAGTCCCCCAGCCAAAACCGCCTGAACAATCTGCTGAACGCTATGGCAGTCGGCCTGTGCGCATCAAATTCTGGGCATATTGGTCGAAGGTTTCGTAAGTTGCTTTCGCCAGGGCCGCACCCACGCTGACGCGACGCACGCCCACGCTGGCGAAATCGGAAACCGACAGATTGGTTGCGGTAAGGTTGGCGTTGACCGGGCGGTTGACCGATTGAACAATCAGTCTTGTCTGGTCCAGTGTTCTGACCCCCGGCGCATAGACGCAGTCGGCGCCTGCATCTGCATAGGCCTGAAGTCGCCGGATGACTTCGTCCATGTTCAGGTCTTTCATCAGATAGGATTCGCACCGGCCAACCAGCACCACATTCTGACCAGAACGATCAATGGCCCTGCGTGCGGCCACCATCCGGGCCACCGCCACATCAAGCGGATAAAATCCGTCACCATCACGATCTTCAATCGACAGACCGGCAACGCCTGTATCAATGCATTTCAGCACGTTGGTGCCGACTCCATCGGCATCATCACCAAAGCCGTTTTCGAAATCGGCATTGACCGGCAATTCGGTCAGGCTGCACAAAAATCGCAGATGCGCCAGAACCTCATCCAGGGTCAATGCGCCATCGTCCTTGCCCATGGCCCAGGCGGCACCCGCACTTGTCGAAGCCAGCGCCTTGAATCCGGCTTTGACCAGTCGCTGTGTTGTTGCCCCATCCCATGGATTGGGCAGGCAAAAACAGCCCTGTTCATGCAAGTTCCGAAACAAAGCCCTGCGGGCGGAAAAAGCTGACATGGTCCCTCGCGCCTGATTCTGAAATCAAGAGTTGCGGTCTTTCCGCCTTGCGTCAATACTATCGGCTCGATCCCACGGATCAATTCCGGCAGGCACGCGCATCGCTGCATATGCAACTTTCCACCAGCGCCATTCAGGCTGATCGCGAAAGAAATTTTCTGCCCGAAAAATATGATCACAATCACGCTACAGTCCTATTAACACTTTGTTAACCGTCATAATTGTTGCGGATCCGGATGCAAAACCTGATGGTTGGCGCGTGGGGTTTTGTTGCATTCAATCTGAAATTTCTGATGCCGCAATCAGCTGGGCCAAAAGGGCGCAGCTGAAACAAAGAGGGTTGGCTCATGGCAAAAATCTCGGTGGTTCTCACCGTCAATAATCGTCAGTATCCGGTCAATGTGGATTCCGGCACGCCGTTATTGTGGGTCTTGCGAGATGAGATCGGACTGACCGGCACGAAATATGGCTGCGGCGTTGAGATATGTGGCGCATGCACAGTTCTGGTGAATGGTGAGCCGGAAAAATCCTGTGACATGAGCGTGAACGAAGCGGTTGGCAAAAACATCACGACGATTGAAGGATTATCGGTCGACCGCAGCCATCCGGTGCAAAAAGCTTGGCTGGATTTACAGGTCCCTCAATGTGGCTATTGCCAGTCAGGCATGATCCTGAAAGTCGCCGCATTATTAAATCAAACCAGCAATCCAACCGACGCGCAGATAGACAGTGCGATCGGCAATATCTGCGTATGCGGCACCTATCAACGAATTCGTACCGCGATTCACGCAGCTGCAAAAGCATAGCCGGGGTAGCGCCATGACCAACCAGACCGATACAACTGTCAGGATTGATGCCCCAACACGTCGTTCTGTTTTGACGGCTGCAAGTGCTGCAGGCGGCGGACTTCTGATTAGCGCGCTGATCCCGGCTTTTGGCAGGCATGCAGCGGCAGCGGCCGCGGGAACCGGTGCGCCAGCAAATTATGTCGGCGCGTGGCTGCGGATTGCAACGGATGAAACCGTGACCATCCTGATCGGGGCGGCCGAAATGGGCCAGGGTGTTTTAACTGGCCTGCCCCAGATTGTGGCCGAAGAATTGCGGGTCAACTGGGCCAATATACGTGCAGAACATGCGCCTGTGGCCGCCGTTTATAACAACCCCATTTTCCGGTCACAGACAACTGGTGGCTCCACCAGCATTCGTGGATATTACGATGTCCTGCGACTGGCTGGCGCCAGCGCGCGGGAAATGCTGATACAGGCGGCATCAAATGCGCTGGGTCAGCCAGTATCAAATCTCGAAGCCATCAATGGCGCGGTGCGTGTCAAGGGAACCAATTCCGGCTTGACCTATGGACAATTGGCATCAGCGGCAGCGCTGCTGCCGGTCCCTGCCAATCCACCACTTACGCCGAATGCGCAGTTCAAGATCATTGGCACATCGGCACCGCGCACCGACCTAGGCGGCAAGGTGGATGGCAGTGCAATATTCGGCATTGATGTGCGTATTCCGGGCATGGTTTACGCCGCCATCCGCCATGCCCCAAAGTTCGGCGCAACCTTGTCAGGCACCCCGGCGATCCCCACAAGTGCGATTGCTGTTGTGCCGATGGGTGACAGCGTGGGCGTGGTTGCATCCAATACCTGGGCCGCATTCAAGGCCGCAGGCCAGTTACAGGCAAGCTGGAATACACCTGCCAGTGCCAGCCAGATCGACAGCACCATTATCGCCAGCAATGCCAGGGCCGCGATGAATTCAACGGCAAATCCCGGCATTGCAGAGCAGTCCGGCAATCCGGCAACAGTATTTGCCTCGGCAAACCGTATTCTGGAATGGACCTATGACCTGCCCTTCCTTGCCCATGCGTGTCTTGAACCACTGAACTGCACGGCCAGTGTCACGGATACCAGTTGCGAAATCTGGGCACCCACACAGGCCATCACCGGTGCTGCCAGTGTTGCTGCATCGGTGACCGGAATGAAGCCATCACAGATTACAGTCCACACAACTTTTCTGGGCGGCGGACTGGGACGCAAGGGCGAACAGGATTTCGTCAAGCAGGCGGTTCAGATTTCAATGGCACTGAAAAAGCCCGTAAAACTGACCTGGTCGCGCGAAGAAGATTTC
>CAISDR010000055.1 GCA_903884125.1 uncultured bacterium | reverse complement strand
TGCGTGCCCATGGTGATCGCAATGCGCGGATCTGGGCCAATGCGCAAGGGTTGATGACACTGCCGCTGGCGCTGATCGGATATGGCGCAATCTGGGCCTATGACACCTATACAGCGGCGGTATTTGCCATGCCGTTTGGCCCGCGACCGGCTTTTTTCATCGGCCTTATGCTGGCCATTGGTTTTTTTGCGTCATGGGCAGGCACGTGGTGCTGGAACGAAGCGGGCAAACGCCTGCCATCGGCGCTGGCCGGACAACTGATCGTTTTCGAAACGCTGGCGGCGCTGGCGTATAATTATCTGCTGCGCCAACAATGGCCCGAGACGCTGACCCTTGTGGGTGTAGCACTTTTGATTGCAGGCGTCTTTACTGCCGCGCGTATCAGACCGGTCATTTCCTAAACCCGCCCCACATCGCCGCGCAGCGCAGTGGATATATGTGCCAAACGGCTGAAAGGCGTCGTACCTGATCCCAGATCCAGAAGATTTTCTGCCCGCGCCAGACCTTCCCGACCAAAGCGATCACGGATCAGATCCTGCATCCAGTAACGGGTGCGCTGGCGCAAGTGATCGGAATTCCTGACCGCATCAAGATGCACCCTATGGCGGCTGATTGTTGCGACCAGATCCTCAAGCCCCTCGCCGGTGGCCGAGGAGACCGCTGTCACCGGCACCAGCCAGCCGGCATGTACTTCTTCTGCCAGCGAGAAAGCACCGGATGCATCCATGACCGCCCGTTGTGCCGGTGCCCCCAGATCAGCTTTGGTGACCACGCAGATATGGGGCACTTCGACAATGCCCGCTTTCATGAACTGGATGGAATCACCCGAGCCGGGCTGAATGCAAAAGACAATTGTGTCAGCCAGATGGGCAATTTCCGTTTCTGACTGACCGACCCCGACTGTCTCGATCACCACAATATCAAACAGCGCCGCCATCAGCACATTGGCGGCCAGGGTCTGCGGGCCAAGCCCGCCCAGCCGGTCACGCGCGGCCATGGAACGCACAAATAATCCCTGATCATCAGGATCAGTTTTCAGCCGCGCGCGATCCCCCAGTAATGCGCCACCGGTTCTGCGCGAGGATGGATCAACCGCGATCACCCCGACCCGTAATCCCCGCCCGCGCCAGATTGGTAAAAGGGCTGCCAGCAATGATGATTTTCCAACACCCGGCGGGCCGGTCAGGCCAATGACCTGTGCGCTCATGGCAGCCCATGCCTGATCAAGCAGGGCAATGGTCGCCGGCGAATCCGGGTTTATTTCTATCTGCGCCAGCGCCTGCGCCAGGGCGGATTTACCGCCCTGGACCAAGGCTGCCAGATAGTCGGCCATTATTTGTTCATTAATGCAGCTTGCGCTGCGGCCAGTCGCGCGATGGGCACGCGATAGGGCGAGCAGGATACGTAATCCAGACCGACACTCTCGCAAAAAGCAATGGACGCCGGATCGCCGCCATGTTCACCGCAAATCCCCAGCTTCACATCAGGCCGGGTGGCCCGACCACGCTGGGCTGCGATCTTCACCAGTTCACCGACACCATCCACATCAAGGCTGACAAACGGATCAATGGCAAAAATGCCATTGCGCAGATAATCATCAAGGAATCCTGCCGCATCGTCACGGCTGATGCCATAGGTGGTCTGTGTCAGGTCGTTTGTGCCAAAGGAGAAAAATTCCGCACTCTGCGCGATCTCGTTCGCCATCAATGCTGCACGCGGCAATTCAATCATGGTGCCGACCAGATAATTCACCGACTGGCCTTTGGCTTTTGATACCTGTGCGGCCACAGTATCAATACGCGCCTTCAGCAGGTCGAGTTCACGTTTGGTCGCAACCAGCGGAATCATCACTTCCGGCACGACAGGCGATCCGGCGATACCACCGGCCTCGATGGCTGCTTCAAAAATCGCCTGCGCCTGCATTTCATAAATTTCAGGGTATGAAATACCCAGACGACAACCGCGATGACCCAGCATCGGGTTGAATTCATGCAGATCCGCAGCCCGCGATTTCAGCTTGGCCGCATCAAGACCCGATGCCGTTGCAAGGGCGGCGATTTCTTCATCGGTCTTGGGCACAAATTCATGGAGCGGTGGATCAAGCAGGCGGATGGTCACAGGCAGGCCCGCCATGATGCGGAACAGTTCGACGAAATCGGCCCGCTGCATGGGCAGAATTTTTGCCAGGGCAGCGCGGCGTCCGGCCTCATCATCGGCCAGGATCATTTCGCGCACGGCCAAGATCCGCGCTTCATCAAAAAACATGTGTTCGGTACGGCACAGGCCGATCCCTTCGGCACCGAATTTGCGCGCGGTTGCCGCATCCTGCGGCGTTTCGGCATTCGCCCGCACTTTCAATCGGCGCACTGCATCGGCCCATACCATCAGCGTGCCAAAATCACCGGATAATTCCGGCTGCACGGTCGCGACCGCACCAGCCATCACTTCGCCCGAACTGCCATCAATGGTGATGATGTCACCTGCGGAAAACTTGCGCCCGCCGACGACCATGGTTTCGGTTGCATAATCAATGCGCAGGGCACCGGCACCGGACACACACGGCCTGCCCATGCCACGTGCCACAACGGCAGCATGACTGGTCATGCCACCGCGACTGGTCAGAATGCCTTCGGCGGCATGCATGCCATGGATATCTTCGGGCGAGGTTTCGACCCGGACCAGGATCAGCTTGCGCCCGGCAGCTTTGAGCTTTTCAGCCTCGTCAGCCTTGAACACGATCTCGCCGGATGCCGCACCGGGTGATGCCGGCAACCCCTTGGTTACCACATCGCGCCTGGCCTTTGGGTCAAGTGTTGGATGCAGCAATTGATCCAGTGATGCCGGGTCAATACGCTTGATCGCTTCTTCACGGGTGATCAGATTTTCGGCCGCCATATCAACCGCGATTTTCAGCGCAGCTTTTGCCGTGCGCTTTCCCGAACGGGTCTGCAGCATCCATAACCGGCCGCGTTCCACCGTGAATTCGATATCCTGCATATCGCGGTAATGGGCTTCGAGCTTTTTATAGACATCGGTCAGTTGTCCGAATACCTGGGGCATCACCTCTTCCATGGATGGCGCGCTGACACCGGCGCGTTCACGCGCAACTCTGGTCAGATATTGCGGCGTCCTGATTCCGGCGACCACATCTTCGCCCTGGGCATTGACCAGATATTCCCCATAGAATTCATGCGCCCCGGTTGACGGGTTACGGGTGAAGGCAACGCCTGTTGCCGATGTTTCGCCCATATTGCCAAACACCATGGCCTGCACGTTGACTGCCGTACCCCAGTCTTCGGGAATGGCGTGCAGCTTGCGATAGGTTTTGGCGCGTGCTGAATGCCATGATCCAAACACCGCCCCGATGGCACCCCATAACTGTTCGCGCACATCCTGGGGGAACGGGTGTCCCAGTTCTTCTTCAACCTTGGCCTTGTAGGATTTGATAATGTCGCGCCAGTGGCGTGCTTCCAGTTCGGTGTCCAGACTGACGCCCAGATCTTCCTTGTAGGTTTCCAGAATTTCTTCAAACAGGTGATGTTCAACACCCAGAACCACATCAGAATACATGTGGATGAAGCGGCGATAGCTGTCGAGGGCGAAACGTTCATCATCCGCCAGCCGCGCCAGACCTTCGACCGTGCGGTCGTTAAGACCAAGGTTCAAAACCGTGTCCATCATACCCGGCATTGACGCGCGCGCACCGGAGCGCACAGAGACCAGAAGCGGATGTTCGGAATCGCCAAAACCGCGATCGACCAGCCCCGCCACGTGTTCAAGGGCTTTATCCACCTGGGCTTCCAGCTCGGGCGGATAGTCGTTGCCATTTTTATAATACCAGATGCAGGCTTCAGTGGTGATGGTAAAGCCAGGCGGCACCGGCAGGCCAAGATTGCTCATCTCAGCCAGATTGGCACCCTTGCCACCCAAAAGGTCTTTCATCTCGGCGCGGCCTTCGGCCTTGCCAGCCCCAAACGGATAAACCCATTGCGTCATCGCATTGATCCTTAAAGCCTGCGCTGTTTACTTTTCAACCTGAGAGAAATCGGCGATCTGTTCCATCGTCGATACAATGCCACTCAATAACCGCAGCCGGTCAGCCCGCAGGGCCGGGTCCGCATCATTCACCGTCACCTTGTCAAAAAACGCATCAATCGGGGTACGCAGTTTTGACAGATGATCCATCGCCTCTGCGAACTTTTCAGATTGCAAACTGACCATCACCGCTCGAATCTGTTCATCCAATGCCGCCAGCAACACACGTTCCTGCTCGGTCAGGTCGCTATGCGCCCGGTGATCAGCAAAACGATACCGTATCGCATCCTTTTTTTCTTCGATGCGCAGAATATTGGCCGCGCGTCGATACCCGGCCAAAAGATTTTGGCCATCTTCGGTTTTCGCAAACTGGGCCAAAGCCTCGATCCGGCGCACCATGGACAAAAGATCAACCTGATTACCCAGACCAAAAACTGCCGCCACCAAATCATGACCAACACCACGCTCACGCAGATAGACTTTCAGCCTGTCTGTTAAAAAGCCCAGCAATTCGCCAACCAGTGATGCCCGGCGATCTGCGTCGACCTGATGCAGGCCACAGGCGTAATCAAACAGTTCGGCCAAATTAAGGCGAAGCTGATTTTCCAGAATAATGCGGATGATACCAAGTCCTGCACGGCGCAGTGCAAAGGGATCTTTCGACCCGGTGGGCTTTTCATCGCAACTGAAAAATCCCGTCAGCGTATCAATTTTTTCCGCCAGTGCGACCGTGATCGATATGGGGGCGACCGGTGTTTTGTCATTCGGGCCAAGGGGTGCGTAATGATCGCGGATCGCATCGGCAACCTGTGCTGCTTCGCCATCTTGCAGCGCGTAATAACGCCCCATGACCCCTTGCAGTTCCGGGAACTCGCCGACCATGCCGGTGACCAGATCCGCTTTGGCCAACAGGGCAGCGCGTTGCGCCATCTGCCTGTCTGCCTTGATGGCATCGGCAATATAAGTTGCCAAATGCCCCATACGTTCAACACGCGCCGCCAGCGTGCCGAGTTTGGCATGAAAGACAATATGCCCCAGTGCTGGAAGCCGCGAATCAAGGCTGGATTTCCTGTCCTGTTCCCAGAAGAAGCGCGCGTCCGATAAACGCGCACGTAACACTTTCTCATTGCCTGCAATAATGGCGCGTCCACCATCGGTCGCTTCCAGATTGGCTACTGTCAGGAACCTGGGTGCCAGTTTGCCGGATGAATCACGCAGGGCGAAATATTTCTGATTGACCCGCATGGTGGTGGTCAGGACTTCAGCAGGCACGTCCAGAAAATCCGGATCAAAGCTGCCCATCAGGGCAACAGGCCATTCCACCAGACCCACAACCTCATCCAGCAGAGCCGGGTCATCGACCAGCGTCAGATGATGCGCAAATGCCAGTTGGGTTGCTTCGCCAGCAATAATTTCCCGCCTGCGGGCTGGATCGATTACTACGAAATGCTGGGCAAGGCGTTCTGCGTAATCTTCGAATTTTCGGGCAGAGATCGCGCCGGAAGCCATGAACCGGTGACCACGGGTCTGATCACCAACGGCTACGCCCGCCAGATCAAAGGGCACGATTTCACCATCAAAACAGCAAAGAATCGAATGTAACGGCCGAACCCAGCGCAGTTCGCCTGATCCCCATCGCATGGATTTGGGCCAGGCAAAGGTCTGTATAATGTCAGGCAGGATTTCGGCCAGCACATCCGAAGTCGGCTTGCCACGGGTCTCGATAATTGCCGTGTGGAAATCGCCCTTGTCGGTTTTGGTAATCGACACCTGATCGGCGCGCAGTTTGAACTGGCGCAGAAAACCGGCCAGTGCGGCTTCCGGGGCGCCCACGCGCGGGCCGCGTTTTTCTTCGCGCCGATCAGGCTGTGCCTTGATCACACCGTCCAGCACCAGACACAGGCGGCGCGGTGTGGCAAAGGCACGGGCCGCCGCATAGGTGATGCCCCTTTCAACCAGCGCATCTGTCACCCGCGTGCGCAAATTTTCGGCAGCATTGGCCTGCATGCGGGCAGGAATTTCTTCGCTGAATAATTCAAGCAGTAATTCGGCCATGATGGTCAGACCTGCCCCGGCGGGCTGATACTGTCCGCGGCATAGGCTTCAGCGCAGCCTTTGGCCAAGTGGCGCACACGGGCAATATAGGCCTGCCGCTCAGCAACCGATATCACGCCACGGGCATCAAGAAGATTGAACGCGTGGCTGGCCTTGATGCACTGATCATAGGCGGGCAGGGCCAGTCGGCGCGCCAGCATGCTCGCGCATTCCGATTCGGCATCCTTGAAATGCTGAAAAAGAATTGTCGTATCGGCGGCTTCAAAATTGAAGGCCGACTGTTCACGCTCGTTGCGCAGGAACACGTCGCCATAAGTCACAACTTCATTACCGCGATAGGCATAGGCCAGATCAAATATGGAATCCTTGCCCTGGATGTAGGTGGCCAGCCGTTCCAGCCCATAAGTCAGTTCCCCGGATACTGGCCTGCAATCGAGCCCGCCAACCTGTTGGAAATAGGTGAATTGGGATACTTCCATACCATCGCACCACACTTCCCAGCCAAGACCCCAGGCACCCAGTGTTGGACTTTCCCAGTCGTCCTCAACAAAGCGGATATCATGGACCATGGGATCAATTCCCAAAGCCTTGATTGAACCCAGATAAAGATCCTGTATGTCCGCTGGTGACGGCTTTAGGATCACCTGAAACTGATAATAATGCTGAAGGCGATTTGGGTTTTCACCATAGCGTCCATCTTTGGGACGACGGCAGGGCTGAACATAGGCCGCAGCCCAAGATTGTGGCCCCAGCGCGCGCAACGTCGTCGCCGGATGGAAAGTGCCCGCACCCATTTCCACGTCATAAGGCTGCATGATCACGCAGCCGCGTGCAGACCAGTAAGACTGCAGGGTCAGAATCATATCCTGGAATGATAGAGGCCGCGGGTCCATGGGGGGCAAAACATCCGACTTTAAGTATAGATATCCTGGACCTTGAACCGCATGGCCCAAAGTCTAAGGCCGCGCACCCTAACGACCCGGGCCAGTCAGGGTCAAGGTTTGTGACGCAAAAAGGGCTGAATTCACACGTTTAATGGGACTTTGCGGGTATCTAATGCCGAGGACAATCCGAACGGTTGCAGGCTGCCCCATCGGCAACAAAGGCGCGACAGACCGAGCAGGCTCGCGCCTCGATCTCGTGAATGGGACCAACCTTTCCCCACGGCCCGCTGCCGGGCCGGTTTGGCTGGCGCATGGTCTGGTCCACCAGTCTGCGAAACCCGCGATATCCCAAATAGGCAAGGCCCGAAAACAGGGCGAAAGGAAATAAAAAACCCATCCCTCATCATGAGCTTAAGGCCTTTAGGGCACAAGCCCTTTGACCCCACCATGCCAGGCGGATGAACTGCACACTTGTATCTTGTCACGGGAATGGCGTTTGATGTCTGCAAATAAAATTTAATCTGGGCAGGATACAAAACCGAATGATGCTGCAAGGGCTGAAAATCGTTGAATTGGCAACCTATATCGCGGCACCCGCCGCTGCTGGCATGATGGCTGACTGGGGGGCCAGCGTCATCAAGATCGAGCCCAAGGGTGGCGATCCGATTCGCAGCTTTTTCAAAAACGTGGCTGCCACCGCCGATTTCGACGGCAACCCGATCTTTGATCTGGATAACCGTTCCAAACGCTCTGTGTCGGTTGATCTGTCGACCCCAGGCGGACAGGATGTGGTCAAACGCCTGATTTCCCAAGCTGATATATTCGTCACCAACACCAGACCGCAGTCTCTTGCGCGGGCCGGGCTGGATTATGACAGCCTGAAATCGGCCCATCCGACGCTGATCTATGCCAGTGTCACCGGCTATGGGCTGGAAGGGACCGAACGTGATCGTCCCGGCTTTGATATGGCAGCGTTCTGGGCACGATCCGGTTTAGCCAGCCTGACCACGCCAAAGGGGCAATCCCCAATCCCCATGCGGGTGGCAGTGGGCGACCATACGACGGGGCTGGCACTGGCAGCGGGCATTCTGGCGGCAGTCGTAGAACGCAACCGTACCGGCAAGGGTCGTCTGATCGAAACATCACTTCTGCGCACCGGCATATACTGCCTGGGATCGGATATGGCGATCCAGTTGCGACTGGGCCGGATTGGATCAACCAGGCCGCGCGAACAGACAACAAGCCCGCTTAATTCTTTCTATCAGACGAAGTGTGGGCGGTGGCTGTGCCTGTTGACCCGGCATAGTGGCGATGATTGGGACCGGCTGGCAAAAGCCCTTTCTTCAGAAGCGCTTACAGCCGACCCGCGTTTCGCCAGCCCTCGGGCACGACGCGAAAATGCCGAGGCACTGATTGGGGCATTGGATGCAGCCTTTGCCCAGTGGGATCTGGACACTATTGCCGCCCGGCTGGACGAGGTTGATCTGGTCTGGGCACCGGTTCAGACACCGGCAGAAGTAACAAGGGACCCGCAGGCGATGGCCGCAGGTGCGTTTATTGATATTCCCGACGGCAAGGGCGGCACGATGCGTTCTATTGCCAATCCGGTGCGGTTCTGGGGCGAAGAAGCCAATGGGCCCGGCCCTGTACCCGGTCCCGGCCAGCACACGGACGAAATACTGGGCGAACTGGGACTAGACGCCGAACAGATCGCCAGCTTGCGCAGTCAGGGGGCGGTGGCCTGACAGGCGTTAACCGCCAAACAAATTGCCCAGAACCTTTGGCGCTGTATTGGCAATCCCCAAAGACTGGGTTGCCAGTTGCTGGCCTACTTGCTGGGAAGATTGAAGGGCAGCATCCTTGGCCAGATTGGCATCTACAAGCGCACCAAGGCCCTGATCGGTGGCATTGGCCGCACTAAGATTGGTGTTGACCTGATTAGAAATGGCCGTGGCACTGGCGGCAAGGGAATTAAGCGCAGTGCCTACATTGCTGGCGGCCGTCTGGAACCCGCCATTCAGCAAAGCTGCTGCCTGATTTGCATTGTTGACCGGCGTCAATAAAGACGCCGCCCCCGCATTCAGATCCTGTGCCTGAACGGTCAGCTGATTGGCGCTGGTATCCTGAATGACCGACTGGTTTTGCGCACCAGCTGAAATCAGGTTGGTGCCGTTATAGGTAGCCGAACCGATCTGACTGCTGATCTGCTGGGTCTGGCTGGTATATTGGGCCTGTAGCTGGCTGCGGGCATTGGCTGACAGGCTGGAATCCGCAAGTTGCAGCAAGGTGTCGCGTACATCGGACAGTGAATTGGAGATATTGGTGGCTGCAGCGCTGGCGACATTGACCGCCCCTTGGGCTGCACCCAACTGGCCGTTTACCGCGGAAAGGCTGGATGAATCCGACCGAAGTCCCTGTGCAATGGCAAAAACCGCACCATTATCCAGCGCATCCGCCACCTTAAGACCAGTGGAAATCCGCTTGCCCGTCTGATTGAGCTGGGTGCTGAGCGAATTATACCGATCTAACCCACTCAGAGCCGATGAATTGGTGTTGATGCTGGACATCAGGGTTCTCCGCGATTTGGCAGGACGTCATTCTGGCCGCATTTTGCAGCCGACGTTGAACAGAATATCAAAGCCCGATTGTGATCGGAAGCCCCAAAAGCACCGTTATTAACTTATTAACCATGAATTCACGGGGCCAGAGCCCGCAATTGGGCGGCAATCGCAGGTGATGCCCAATCCATGGCTCCCGATACCCGCGCAATCTCTTTCCCGGACCGGTCCAGCACAAGTGTTGTCGGCATACCCTGCGCCTGAAGCGCGAACCCCAGCTTGGTTGTCTGGTCGATCATCGGTTCAAGACCGGCTACATCCAGTTTGGACCAGAATTCCTCTACCGCCCTGGGCCCTGCTCGGTCCATCGAAATGGCCAATACCCGAAACCGGTCGGCAGGCAGGCCTCTGGCTAGTCTGGCTAATGAAGGCATTTCCTTGATGCAGGGTGCACACCATGTGGCCCAAAGATTTACAATCACTATCTTGCCTGCATAGTCCGCAAACGTTTTGGGGTTGCCTGCCATATCCTGAAACGGGCTTTCAGCAACATCCTTACGGGCCGAAAATTTCAGCACCTGGGGTTCGCTGGCAGCCTGTTCGGGACTTTCAGCCGGTTTTGCCGTTGCCGGGACGCCCGGAAACAGGCTTTCCAGCAAAAAGACCTTGAACAGAACCAGCACGATCAGAAACGGGATGATAAGGAGTGATTTGCGCAATGCCTGCCCCTGCGGTTAGAACCTGTTCAGCACTATAGTATCGCACCGCCATATTTCCGGTCGAATTCAGAACTAAGGTCCTGCCATGACAGCCAAGGATAAGTCCAGCCCGCCAGATGCCCAATCCGGGGCCAAACCAGCTACAGGTGCCAACAGCATGTGGGGCGGACGTTTCGACCGCGGCCCCGCAGCGGTTATGGAAGCCATCAATGTTTCAATCGATGTGGACCGGAAATTATACGCCGAAGATATTCAGGGCAGTCGTGCCCATGCCGCCATGCTGGTTGCAACCGGGATATTAAGTGCTGAGGACGGAGCCGCCATCGACCGGGGACTTGCCACCATTCTTGCCGAAATCGAATCAGGCACGTTCGAATTTTCCCGCGCGCGCGAAGACATACATATGAATGTCGAGGGCCGGCTGGCGGATTTGATCGGGCCTGCGGCGGGCAGGTTGCACACGGCGCGCTCGCGCAATGATCAGGTGGCGACCGATTTCAAACTATGGGTGCGTGCGGCCATCGACAGGGCCGATGGTGCGCTGTTGCGCCTGATGCGGGCACTGGTTGATCAGGCCGCACAGCACGCCGATACGATCATGCCGGGCTTCACCCATTTACAGGCAGCACAGCCGGTAACATTCGGCCATCACTGTCTGGCCTATGTGGAAATGCTGAATCGTGATCGTGGGCGGTTTGCAGACGCAAAGTCGCGTGCAGGTGAAAGCCCGCTGGGGGCGGCAGCCCTTGCAGGAACCCCCTGGCCCATAGACAGGGTCAACACGGCCACCGCACTTGGCTTTGAAAAGCCGATGGCCAATTCGCTTGATGCGGTATCCGACCGTGATTTTGCGCTGGAATATCTGTCGGCCGCAACGATCACCGCCCTGCATCTGTCACGCCTTGCCGAAGAAATTGTGATCTGGACAACGGCACAATTTGCCTTTGCCAGATTGTCGGACGCGTTTTCAACCGGCTCATCCATCATGCCGCAAAAACGCAATCCTGATGGTGCGGAATTGGTGCGCGCCAAGGTCGGACGCATTCTGGGTGACCTGACTGCGCTCTGTGTGATCATGAAAGGTCTGCCGCTGACCTATTCCAAAGACATGCAGGAAGACAAACCCCCGGTTTTTGATGCCAGTGAGGCACTGGAAATATCACTGGCCGCAATGGCGGGCATGATCGAGGATATGGAAGTCAACAAGCCGCGCATGCTGGAAGCCGCCGGTGCCGGCTTTACCACGGCTACCGATCTGGCAGATTGGGCCGTGCGCGCGCTGGGGATGCCATTTCGCGATGCCCATCATTTGGCTGCCCGGGCGGTTGGCCTGGCCGCCGAAAAAAATGTCGGGCTGGAAGATTTAAGCCTTGGCGACTATCAGTCTATTAATCCAAAAATTGATGCGCGTGTATTCGACGTGCTGGGTGTTACACGCTCGGTTGAAAGCCGTACAAGCTTTGGCGGCACCGCCCCTATTCGAGTGCGAGAACAGGTAAAATACTGGCAGGGATTTTTGGCATGACCCACCGATTACTGACACTGATGCTGATTGTGGGGGTGGTCATGGGCACCAGTGCCTGCGGAAAGCGCGGCAAACTGGATGCGCCCGATGGATCACCGACCAATTCCCCTGACCTGCCTGCGACCAAACCTTTCCCCCGACCGATTGGTAACGGCCTGCCGACACCGACTTCAACACCGGGCAATGGCCCATAATCTGCAACCGGGACTGCCATGAACCATTTTGAATATCGTCACGGACGCCTTCATGCCGAGGACGTGGATCTGGAAAGTCTGGCGCGTGCCGAAGGCACACCCGCCTATGTCTATTCCACCGCGACCCTGACCCGCCATTTCCAGGTTTTTGATCGCGCGCTGGAGGGTCTTGATCATCTGGTCTGTTTTGCGCTCAAGGCTAATTCCAATCAGGCGGTCATTGCCACACTGGGCCGATTGGGTGCGGGTGCCGATGTTGTCTCAGGCGGCGAAATGGTGCGCGCGCTGGCGGCGGGCATTCCACCTGATCGGATCGTTTTTTCCGGTGTCGGCAAATCGCAGATGGAAATGGATGCAGCAATCGCAGCCCGTATTTTTCAGATCAATGTCGAAAGTGCCGAGGAGCTGGAACTATTGTCCCAGGCAGCGGTCGGGCGTAAGGCTGTCGCTGATATTGTATTGCGGGTCAATCCCGATGTGGATGCCAAAACGCACGAGAAAATATCAACCGGCAAGGGCGAAAATAAATTCGGTATTGCAATTGACCGCATTGCCGAAGTGGCCAACATCGCCTGCGACCTGCCAGGAATCCGTCTTCGCGGGCTGGCCTTGCATATCGGCAGTCAATTAACAGATCTGGCGCCGCTGGAACAGGCATTTGGAAAAGTGATCGCGTTGATTAAGGAATTGCGTGCGCAGGGCCATGAGCTGGACCGTCTGGATCTGGGTGGTGGACTGGGTATTCCCTATCGGGGCGAGACACCACCCCTGCCGGATGCCTATGGGGCCATGGTTCGTCGTCTGACCCAGGGACTTGAGGTCAAACTGATCTGTGAGCCGGGACGGCTGATCGCTGGCAATGCAGGTATCCTTTTGAGCCGCGTGCTCTATGTCAAACAGGGATCATCGCGCCAGTTTCTGGTGCTCGATGCGGCCATGAATGATCTGATCCGCCCTGCCATGTATGATTCCTGGCATGACATATGTGCGGTAAGCCCACGAGGTGGAGAAGGGTCACACGAAGTTTATGACGTGGTCGGGCCGGTATGTGAAAGCAGCGATATTTTTGCCAAGGCACGCAGCCTTTCACCTCTGGATGCGGGCGACCTGGTGGCGATCATGTCGGCAGGTGCTTATGGCGCTGTCATGGCATCGACCTATAACACCCGCGCACTGGTACCCGAAATACTGGTCAATGGCGCCGATTACGCCGTCATCAGGCCGCGTGAATCAATCGAATCCCTGATCGCGCGCGATCAGATTCCACCCTGGCTTAAATCCTGATGACCCGACCTGCCGTCAAACAGCAAAACAATGATCGGCCTTTGCCGGGTAGTCTGAGGTTATGGCAGGTTGGTCTGGTCGGATGCTTTATCTGGCTGGAGAACATAAGCGTACATCTGGTCCGCCCGATCATTCTGTTCGGTTTTTATCTGGCTATGGCATTGCTTGGCATTCTTGAATCTCTGCCAAACTGGGCATCGGTCGGCAGTGTCGCCTTATTGACCGGCACCAGCTTGTGGTTCATGCGTGGCATCGGATCATCTTTATTCTGGCCCGGACTGCCGAGGATCATTGCGCGCATCGAAGATGATGCCGGACTGATACACCGCCCGTTAAGTGCCCTGCAGGATCGGTTGGGGGCAGGTGACGGGTCTATCTGGGCGATCCATCAACGCAGGCTGGCTGCATCGATTCCGTCCATCGGCCTGCATGCGCCGAAACCGGTATTTGCAGCGCATGATCCTTACGCGTTTCGTGCTGGCGTCGCCCTGATGGTGCTGATCGGTGTCATCATTGCCGGACCACAGTCAGGTTCAAGGATTGCAAGAGCGTTATCGCCGCAACTGTTTCCCGCCAGCGCACCACCCCAGATCGAGGCATGGATTACACCACCCAAAGCCACCATGCGCGCACCGGTTTTTCTGACACGGCTGAAAGCTAATGACACCGTATCGCCTGTTCCTCAGGGCAGTGAATTGACGGTCAAGGTTATCGGGGCGCGACACATCAGTGTCGAGACCGATCAGGGCAAACAGACCAGAACAGGCAGTCGCACCGACAATCTGGAACTGCATGGCAGTCTCATGACAGACGGCCGGGTGGTTGTGGTTGCTGATGGAACGACCCTGATTTCGCAGATGGTTCATGTTCTGCCAACACAACCGCCAAAACTGGTCTGGATTGATCCACCGATGGCTGCCCGCCGCGGCGCATTGCGACTGAGTTATCGCGTTTATGACCGATATGGCATTGCCAAAATGAAATTATCGGTTTTGCGTCCCCAACCAAAAGATCACAAATCTGATGACGGAGCTGATGGAACAATCATTGGCGATATCGCCAATTTCGATGTTGACCTTCCTACACCGGGTCGCGTTGCAGACCCTGATCAACGCGGCAAGGTGGACGAGCAGGTCTTTTCCGGCTTTGATCAAATGGTATTTCGCGATCTGACAAGTCATCCCTGGGCCGGATTGGATGTGGTATTGCAATTACAGGCGACCAATCTGGAGGGTTTGGACGCTCAAAGCGAACCGCAGGTCATCACCCTGCCCGAACGCGAATTTCATCACCCCGTAGCACGCCAGATCATTTCAGAACGGCGCACGCTGGCGCGCGCACCAAATCTGGCGCCGCGTGTTGCACGCGCGCTGTCCGTACTTCTGGAAAAGCCCGAAGCATTTGGTGATGATCTGACTGCCTATCTTGCCTTGCGTGCGGCCACAAGGCGACTAGCCGATGCCGAAGGGATAATGCCCGAAGGCATTTTTGAACTTTTATGGGCAACAGCCCTGCGGATCGAAGATGGCCGGTTATCAGACGCTGCCAAGAATCTGCGCGAGGCGCAGGAAAAACTTGAAACCGCCTTGTCAGATGGAAAACCGCAGTCCGAGATTGATCGACTGATGTCGGATGTCCGTCAGGCTATGCAGGATTATCTGAACCAGTTGTCGTCGCAGGCCAATGGCAGGAATGGCCAAAGCAGACAGGGTCAGCCGCCACCGGGAACCAAGATCATTACCGAGCGCGACTTGACCGCCATGATGGACAAGGCGGAACAACTGGCGCGTGCCGGTAACCGCGATGCCGCCCGTGAACTGCTGGCCATGATCCAGTCACTGTTTGAGAATATGGGCGCATCCGGACAATCCGCTGAGGATCCGGCCGACAAAGCGCAGGGCGAAGCATTGTCCAAGCTTGGCGAACTGATGGGCAAGCAGCAGCGACTGATGGATCAGACCATGCGCGAAGGTCAGAAAGGTCCGCGCGGCAATGCGCCGTCTGGTCAGACCCAGCCGGGCATGGATCCTAATCTGGCAGCAGAACAGAAAGCATTGCGGCGGGAGTTGAACCAGATCGTCGAAGGCCTGAGCGAAACCGGCGACCTGCCCCAGGAACTGGGTGCTGCAGATGATGCCATGCGTAATGCCGAAAATGCACTGGGTGCCAAACGCCCGATGGATGCGACCACCCCGCAAAGTGACGCGCTGTCCAGTCTGCGCGAAAGCGCCAAAGCATTGGGTCAGAAGATGATGGAGAATATGGCAAAAAAAGGTGACGGCCGCGGTGGCCGACGCCCGGGCGGGGCTGACGATCCGCTGGGTCGGCCCGAAGCTACAACCAATCCGGGCGATGGCGCCGGGGTCAATGTGCCCGATGAGCCGGATATCGCCCGTGCCCGTGAAATCATGGACGAATTGCGCAAGCGTGCTGGCGAGCGGCTGCGCCCCAAACCCGAGCTGGAATATCTCGATCGGTTGCTGGATCAGTTCTAGCCATATCGGGTCAGATCATGCCTGCGACAGATCATTGACGCATTACCCGGGTCGCCACTATGGTGCGCGGCGGTGGAGAACTTGGGACCGATCAACGACAGATCGGATCTTACGGAGGGATCTTTGCAAGAGGCGATGGATCAGGCACTGACCAGGCTGGAGCATGCCATTGGCGGGCTTTTGGAACGCATCGAAGGTGAACGTGTGGAACGTCATGCTTTGGGTGCCGCCCTTGATGCTGCGCGCCAGGGCATTGATGCGGCTGCAGCAGAAATTCGCGCGGTCCTGATCGAGGATCAGGAACTTGTATCTGTGCAGACTGCGCCCTCGGAAAGATTGGCGGAATAAAAATCCCATGGCCCAGATAACCGTCAGTGTGAATAATCGCACTTATTCCATCGCCTGTGATGATGGCGAAGAAGAACACCTTCGCGATCTGGCGCGCTATGTTGATGCACAGGTGATGGAACTGGTGCGCAATGTGGGTCAGATTTCTGAATCGCGCCTGTTGCTGATGGGCGCCTTGCTGATCGCCGACCAATTGGCCGAAGCAGACGAGCGTGCAGCAGAACTGAAAGCGCAGCTGGATGCAGTGACCAGCGCCAGGCCACCGGCTGCTGCGTCGGCACCCGCAGACCTGCAAGCTGTCCGTGGCAATGGGGCAGCCGATCTGGTTCGGGTCATTGAAACCGCCACCCGCCGAATCGAGGCGCTTGCCGCGCGGCTTGAGCGGACCTAATGTCATCCCCGGCGGGTGCTGCCCGGTACGTCAGGAACACTGAATCCCAGGGGCGATAGATCACCTCTTGGGAGCTGCCTCTGATCAGGGTCCAGGCCCTGGATACGCGGCGCCCACCTGTTTAATCAGGCTCTGAGGGATCAACAGTTCCAACGGCCAAGGTGGCCCCGCCACAGTTAAAATTGTGGCCCCGCCACAGGTTGAAGTAATGACCAAAGGTTTTGCGCGGCAGCGGTTTGGTCTGTCGCTACCAACAGGATAGATAGGTCGCGCAGTGACATTGGTTCTGGAAAAGGCGCGCCTGCGCAAAGAATGTCGTAAAATTCGCCGCGCACATTTTCGCGGCATTGGGCCGCAGGGCCAGAGACGGGCAGCAGAAGCGCTGCGCGAACAGGCCATGGGTACTGAGGGTCCGTTTGGCTTAAACAAATTCGAAATCAGAACCGAACGTCCCCTGATTGTCGCAGGCTATTGGCCGCGCCAATCTGAAATTGACCCCCGACTTTTGATGGCAAAGCTTGCCGAATTTGGGCACGAGCTGGCCCTTCCGGCTATAACCGGCGAAGGCCAGCCTTTGGTGTTTCGCAAATGGGCCCCCGGTGTCGATCTGGATGTTGGCTTTTTTGAAATCCCGGTTCCTTGCGAAAGTGCTGAAATTGTCGCCCCTGACGTGGCGCTGGTGCCAATGATAGGGTTTGATCCGATGCGTCACCGGCTTGGACAGGGCGGTGGATATTATGACCGTACCTTTGCGCTTAAGCGCCCGAAACTTGTGATCGGTCTGGCCTTTGCCTGTCAGCAGGTTATGGACGTACCTTCTGGCCCGGGTGATGCGATGATGGATTATGTGGTGACTGATCAAACGGTGTTCAGCCCCGTTGCTTCATCAACTGGCGTCTGAAGGGCACAGACGATGCGCCTATTATTCTTTGGCGATATCATCGGACGTGCCGGGCGCAATGCGCTGGCCGATTACCTGCCTGATCTGATCCGCAAACTGTCGGCTGATTTCGTGATTGTGAATGGCGAGAACGCAGCAGGAGGGTTTGGGATCACCCTGGATATTGCGCGGGATTTTTTTGATCTTGGTGTTGATGTCATCACCACGGGCAATCATGTATGGGATCAGCGCGAATTGCTGGATCAGATCGATAACGAACCGCGCCTGCTGCGCCCGGCAAATTATCCATCACAGACACCGGGAAAAGGATCAGGCCTGTTTGTTGCGCGCGACGGGTCCAAGGTATTTGTGGTCAATGTCCTTGGCCGCCTGTTCATGGATTCACTGGATGATCCGTTTCAGACGGTGGACCGCGAATTGGAACGTGTGCCCATGGGACTTGGCGCGGATGTCAGCATTGTCGATATGCATGCCGAAGCAACGTCGGAAAAAATGGCTATGGGCCATTTCTGTGATGGCCGCGCCAGTCTGGTGATCGGCACCCACAGCCATATTCCCACGGCCGATGCGCAGATCCTGCCTGGTGGCACCGCCTATCAGACGGATGCCGGGGCATGCGCCGATTATGATAGTGTGATCGGTATGGAAAAATCAGCACCCGTTCAACGCTTTACCACCCGATTGCCCACGGGACGGCTGCAACCGGCGCAGGGTGATGCCACCTTGTGCGGGGCGTTTGTGGAAACCGATGGGGCGGGCCTTGCTATTCGGATTGAACCGATAAGGATTGGCGGCCGTCTGAAACCGGCCATGCCGGACATTTAGGGATATGTGCTATTGGCAGGCAAAGTGCTGCTCTGCTATTAGGCTTTAGTAAATGATGCGAGAGAGATTATGGCCGGTCATTCCCAATTTAAGAACATCATGCACCGTAAAGGTGCCCAGGATAAAAAACGCGCTGTTTTATTTTCAAAGCTGGCGCGTGAAATAACCGCGGCGGCGAAAATGGGCCTGCCGGACCCTGCCAAAAACCCGCGTCTGCGCGGGGCGGTTCTGGCAGCGCGCGCCCAGAATATGACCAAGGATGCCATTGAACGCGCAATCCAGAAGAGCCTTGGCGGCGATGCCGCCAATTACGAAGAAATTCGTTACGAAGGCTATGGCCCCGGTGGCGTAGCCATCATTGTCGAAGGCCTGACCGATAATCGTAACCGCACCGCATCGGATGTGCGGGCTGCCTTTACCAAGAATGGCGGGGCATTGGGCGAAACCGGATCGGTGGCATTCATGTTCACCCGCTATGGCGCGATCAAATACGCGCTTAAGGCTGGTAGTGCGGATGCCATTCTGGAAGCCGCCATCGATGCCGGTGCCGAAGACACCGAAAGCACCGAGGATGGTCATGAAATCCTGTGTCAGCCGGATGATCTGGCGGGCGTGCGCGATGCGCTGGAAGCCAAACTTGGGCACGCCGACAGTGCCAAACTGATCTGGCGTCCCAACAGCGCAAATCCGGTCACCGACGAGGATGCGGCCCAGAGCCTTCTGAAAATGCTGGATGTTCTTGATGACAATGATGATGTCCAGAACGTCTATTCCAATTTCGAAATTGACGAAGCGCTGATGAACAAGCTGGCTGGTTAGGCAGGATTGGAGCAGCTTGGCCGAATCGGGCTAGATTAGCGACCGATTCGGAGGATTATTTTGTCACCACCAGCCCTGGTCCCCGCACCCGACGGCCCCGTCCGTCCTAAACCTGCCGGTGTTGTGCGCCTGATCGGGATTGATCCGGGCTTGCGGCGCATGGGCTATGGGCTGATTGACCGGTTGGGCAATAAACTCAGCCATGTGGCCCATGGTACCCTGGTATCGGACAGCGGTGATGATCTGGCGATCCGCCTGCGCGATCTGTTCACAGCTCTTACCCAGGTGATTGAAACCTATCGCCCGGATGAGGCAGCGGTCGAGCAGACGTTTGTGAACAAGGACCCTGTGGCAACCCTGAAGCTTGGTCAGGCGCGGGCGGTGTCCTTGCTGGTGCCTGCCCTTCACCACATACCCGTTGCTGAATACGCCCCCAACCATGTCAAAAAAGCCATTGTGGGCGTGGGGCATGCTGAAAAGCAGCAGATTCATCATATGGTGGGCGTGTTGCTGCCGGGCCTTAAGGTTGATGGCAATGACGCCGCCGATGCACTGGCGCTGGCCATCTGTCATGCCCATCATATGGATGGTCGCGCCCAGGCCGCACGCCTCGCCCGTGCATTGGCAGCGAGTTAGATCATGATCGCCAAACTGAAAGGCCTTGTTGATGCGATTGGCGATGATCACGTGGTGATTGACGTCAATGGCGTGGGATATCTGGTGCAATGTTCAACCAAAACGCTGTCACGCCTGCCGGGTATCGGCGAGGCGCTGGCACTGGAAATTGAAACCAAGGTGTCGGAAGATGCGATCCGCCTGTTTGGCTTTTTGACCGCCGATGAACGTGCGTGGTTCCGCCTGCTGCTGGATGTGCAGGGTGTTGGTGCGAAAGTGGGGCTGAATATTCTGTCGGTGCTGGAACCCGCAGCCCTTTATCAGGCCATCCGCACGGGCGACAAATCCGCATTCGCACGCGCATCTGGCGTCGGACCCAAACTGGCCCAGCGTATCGTGCTGGAATTAAAGGACAAGGCACCCGCAGGCGCGCTGGGTGGCGCGATTGGCGCGGGCTCACCCGGAACTGTGTCAGGTGCGAGTATTGCAGGCCCTGCACCAAGGGGGCTTGCCGGTGAAGCATTGTCGGCGCTGACCAATCTGGGCTACAAGCCCGCCGAAGCTGAACGGGCGGTGGCTGATGTCCTGACCCGGCTTGGGGCCGATACCGCCATTGGTGAACTGATCCGCCATGCCCTGCGCGAGTTGGCCCGATGAGCCGACTGGTCGCACCCGAGGCCAGCGGCGATGATCAGGCGGAAGCGAAAATCCGCCCGCAGACGCTGAATGATTTTGTCGGACAGGCCAAGGCACGCGAAAATCTGCGTATCTTCATTGATGCCGCGCGCGGACGTGGCGATCCGCTGGACCATGTATTGCTGGCGGGACCGCCGGGCCTTGGCAAGACGACACTTGCGCAGATTGTGGCGCGTGAAATGGGCGTCAATTTCCGCTCGACCTCTGGACCCGTCATTGCACGCGCTGGTGATCTGGCCGCACTTTTGACGAACCTTGAAAAAGGCGATGTTCTGTTCATCGATGAAATCCATCGCCTGAGCCCGCAGGTTGAAGAAATCCTTTATCCCGCGATGGAAGATTTCGAACTGGACCTGATCATCGGCGAGGGACCGGCGGCACGATCTGTGAAAATCGATCTGCCACCGTTTACGCTGGTTGGGGCCACCACGCGAGCGGGTCTTTTGACCGTACCCTTGCGGGATCGTTTTGGCATCCCGCTGCGGCTGGATTTTTACACTGAATCCGAGCTGACGCATATTGTCGAACGGGCTGCAAAGGTTTTGAACTGTGCCATGACCAAAGATGGGGCGGTTGAAATCGCACGGCGCGCCCGTGGCACGCCACGGGTTGCGGGCAGACTATTGCGTCGCGTGCGGGATTTTGCAGCCGTCGCGCGTCAGGATGTGATTGATCAACCCATTGCCGATGCGGCCCTGATCCGACTGGAAGTGGACCAGCGCGGTCTGGACCGGATGGATAATCGTTATCTGCGTACGCTGGCTGAACTGTTCGGCGGCGGGCCGGTGGGTGTTGAGACCCTGGCCGCGGCACTGGCTGAAAGTCGTGATGGGATCGAAGATGTGATCGAGCCGTTTCTGATCCAGCAGGGGTTTGTCATGCGCACCCCGCGCGGCCGGCAGCTGACACTTTCTGCCTATGGGCATCTGGGGCTGGAGGTACCGCGCGCCATTCGTGAAACATCAAATGACCTTTTCGGCACCGGCGATGACGAATTCTGAACCCCATGGCCGCATTGACGTGCGGGTCTATTTCGAAGACACGGATACGTCGGGCATTGTCTATCACGCCAGTTATCTGCGATTCATTGAACGCGGGCGAACCGAATTGCTGCGCAGTTTTGGCGGTGGCCATCGGGCGATGCTGGAATCAGCAGACCCCATTGCCTATGCCGTGCGGCGGATGACCCTGTCATTCGACCGGCCCGCCCGTGTTGATGATCTGCTGGTGGTTGAAACCAATGTGGTCGAGGTGACCGGTGCGCGGCTGATCATGGATCAGCGTGTGCTGGATCAGGCAGGACAGGTGCTGTTCAGCGCGCATGTTGAAATCGCCTGCCTGTCACCGGGCGGCAAACCACGCCGGATGCCCGAGGCGGCACGAGCAGGTTTTGCAGCATTCATCGGCGCTGGCGCGTCATAGTTTGTTACCGTTTGCCCCCTTGAAACGTGGACCCAAGCGGGTCCTAATGCTGCCCGAACAGACTTGCGGAGATCAGACATGACGCATTCATTTTTCAAGTCCGCGCGGACCGGCGGCGCTGTCCTGGGCCTGTCCCTTGCCAGTGTGCTGGCCACGGCCGAGGCTGTACTGGCGGCCCCCGTTGACGGATCGCTGGAATGGGCGATCACCAATCCCGGCCGCACGCCCGATGAAATTGCCCGCGACAGCGTGCGCAAGCCGGTCGAGGAACTGACATTCATCGGTGTCAAACCCAATCACAAGGTCGTAGAAATCTGGCCGGGCGGTGGCTATTTTTCAGCGATCCTTGGGCCTTATCTGACAAAAGGCGGCGGCAGTCTGATTGCAACCGGATTCAAGGATGAACCCGGCAAGGCATATAAGGAACGGTTTTTAGACAAACCGGAAGTCTTTGGCAAAATTGCCTATAAGCCCTTTTCAGACAAATCAGGCCCGTTGGCATCGGGCGATGCTGACGTGGTTGTCACCTTCCGCAATGTTCATAACTGGATGGCGATGGGTTTTGCGGACAAGGCATTCAGCGACTTTTATGCCGCACTAAAGCCCGGTGGCATATTGGGTGTTGAAGAACACCGGGCACCTGCCACCGGCACACAGGACCCTAAAGCGGATAATGGTTATGTGCAGGAAGCCGTGGTCAAAGCTTTTGCGGCCAAGGCAGGATTTGAATTTGTGAAATCGTCGGAATTGCTGGCAAATCCCAAAGACACCAAGGATCATCCGTTTGGTGTCTGGACGCTGCCGCCGACCTTGCGCAGTTCACCCTTTGGCCAGCCCAATGATCCAAACTTTGATCAGACCAAATACAAGGCGATGGGCGAGGCGGATAATATGCTGCTGGTGTTCCGCAAGTCTGCGAAGTAATTTTTAAAACGGCAGGCGCTGGAGAAATCGAACCAGCGCCTTTGTGCGCGCGGAAAATAAAAGCGGTGCGAAATAGGCGCCCGCCGCGCGTTTGGAAATTTCCCCAAGACTGGGATAGGGCATGATCTGGCCTGCAATTGTGCCGATCTTTGCTTTGGTTGAAATCGCCTGCGCCCAGACCTGAATAAGATCGCCCGCATGGGGTGCCAGAATCGACGCCCCAAGAATTCGGCCACGGGCATCGGTGATCACTTTCACCAGCCCATCAGATTTGCGCATGGCAATGGCGCGATCATTTTCCGCCAGCGGCCAGCGCAAAACGCGAATGGCACCGCGTGCACGTGCTGCCACTTCATCAAGACCGACACTGGCCAGTTCCGGATCAACATAGGTCGCGCGCGGGATAATGCTGGCGTTGTAATTGATCGGCAACCGAAACAGCGCGTGGCGCAGGATCAGGCCCGCCTGATATCCGGCCACATGGGTGAAAGCCAGACCGCCCAGCACATCACCCAGTGCATAGACACGCCTGTTCGACGTTCGCAATCTGTGATCAACCGTGATCCCGGATGACGCATATTTGATGCCCGCCTGTTCCAGACCAAGACTTTCCACTACCGGCCTGCGGCCGGATGCAACCAGCAGATGACTGGCCTGAATTTCCTGGCCCGGCAGATTAATGACGAGACCAAGGGGATTTGAACTAACTGATGTTACTTCAGCGCCAGTGAAAATATTGACCCCTTCTGCGACCAGTCGCGCTTCAATCAGCCGCGCCATTTCGATATCTTCGCGCGGCAGAAGTCGCGCGCGCTCAACAAGGGTCACATTGGCACCCAGCCGACGAAAGGCCTGGGCCATTTCGCAACCGATTGGCCCGCCGCCCAGAATGATCAGGTGTTCTGGCAGCTCGGTCAGATCAAACAGGGTTTCGTTTGTCAGATACGGGATTTTGTCCAGACCCGGCACGGGCGGAATTGCGGGCGCGCTGCCCGTGGCAATGGCAAAGCGGCGGGCCGTGATGACTTCGCCGCCCGCCTCAATGCGATCAGGGCTTATGAATTTCGCTTCAGCCTCGATGACGTGCACACCCATGCCGCGATAGCGTGCCGGACTGTCCACCGGTTCTATATGGGCAATCGTGCGCCGCACGTGTTCCATGACCGCGGCAAAATCAATCTCGGGGTCCACATTGGCAATGCCAAATCCTGATCCCTCCCGCAGGGTCTGGGCATGATGGGCGGCAGCAATCAACGCCTTGGATGGTACGCAGCCGGCATTTAGACAGTCGCCGCCGAATTTATGGCGTTCGATCAGCGCCACATTTGCCCCCATGCCCGCAGCACCCGATGCAAGGGTAAGTCCACCCGATCCCGCACCAATCACACACAGATCAAAATGACGCATGATCAGATCCGTTCAGATTTCTGGAACCGGCGATAGATCACCGGGATCAGCGACAGGAACGCCAGACCCAGCAATGGTCCCAGCACAGCCGGTGTCAGGATGATGCGCAGATCCGGCATCTGACCGGCATCAAATACCGCCCCCAGCCCGTTGCCCACACTGGCAAAGACAAATGTGCCCGGCATGATGCCAAAAAATGTCGTGATGAAAAATATGCGCAGGCTGACCCCGAACAATGCCGGGGCCAGATTGACCAGAAAGAATGGAAAAATCGGCACCAGCCGCAAGACCAGCAGATAGGAAAATGCATCCCGCCTGAACCCGTCTTCAAATCGCGCCATGGATGGGCCAGCACGCTTTTTCAAAAAATCACTAAAGGCGGTGCGCGCTGCCAAAAATAAGATGGTCGCCCCAAGGCTTGCACCAATCACCGTTGCCAGTCCCCCGACCCAGGTGCCGAAGAAAAATCCGCCAGCCAGGGTTAATGCGGCCCCGCCCGGCGCGCTTACCGCAACGACCAGAATATAAAAGCAAATGTATCCGATCAGACAGGACAGTAGATTCTGCGCCACAAGCTCAAGGAGATATTCGCGGTTATCCCTCAGGGCGTCGAAAGACAGATAGTGCTGCAACCCAAGGCCCAGAAATGTCGCCAGACCCGCAACGATCAGCACCAGCGGAAGCAGGCGGCGCAAGGTCGTTTGCAAGACTAACGCTTGTGCATAAGCGGTGCTGAAGGAACGTGGAGCGTTGCTTCTGTCTTCGACCTGATTTCATCAAGGGTGACATCAGGTGCAATTTCAGCAACACGCACGCCGCCTGAGCCGTTATTGTCGATTTCAAACACACCCAGATCAGTCACAACCAGCGACACGACGCGCGCGCCGGTCAGCGGCAGGGTGCAGGCTTTCAGCAGTTTCGGAGCGCCGGACTTTTCCACATGCTCCATCACCACGACGACCCGGCGCACGCCTGCGACCAGATCCATCGCCCCGCCCATACCCTTGACCATCTTGCCGGGCACCATCCAGTTGGCGAGATCCCCGGT
>CAISDR010000054.1 GCA_903884125.1 uncultured bacterium | reverse complement strand
CTTTTGATCCAGCAGACAAATCTGCTTAAAGATCGCGCCACCCCGGAATTTCTGACAGGTCTGGATATTCTAAGATTGGGACGTCGTGGCATTCCTGATTTCGACGAGCTGTCTGAGCGGCTTTATCGATGCACAGGTTGGAGCGTAATGGCGGTACCCGGCCTCGTGCCTGATGAGGTCTTTTTTGAACATCTGGCCAATCGGCGTTTTGTGGCCGGGCGGTTCATCCGGACAGAAAAGCAGTTCGACTATCTTAAAGAGCCGGATGTTTTTCACGATGTGTTCGGCCATGTTCCCTTGCTGACCGATCCGGTATTCGCCGACTATATGCAGGCTTACGGTCGCGGTGGCCTGCGCTCGGCCGGGTTGGGTGCGATTCATTATCTGGCGAGACTGTATTGGTATACGGTTGAATTCGGCCTGATTAGAAATCAGGGTGACCTGAAGATTTATGGCGCGGGGATCGTCTCAAGCAGGGCCGAGACATTTTTTTCGCTTGATGACCCATCACCAAACCGCTTTGGTTTCAATATGGCCCGCGTGATGCAGACCCAGTACCGGATCGATGATTTTCAGCAGGACTATTTTATCATCGACAGTTTCGAGGACCTGTTGCGGCAAACACTGGAGCAGGACTTTGCCCCGCTGTATCTCGAACTTCTGACACGTGAGGATATCGCGCCTGCCCAGATACTTGAAACGGACTCAATAATCACGCGCGGCACGCAGGATTATGTGCATAAGCAGTCATCGTCCGACCAAGCGCGATGACACTTCCGCTGACAGATAAATCAGCGATGGATAGGCGGCAATCCAGGCAAAGAAAAACCGGTTCAGACCGAAATACCAGAAAACCAGAAAATGGAATATGACGCCGGTTGCGCAAAAGGCCATAGTCAATTGCGTGTCCAGCAGGACAAACGGAATTGACCCTTCCCAAAGTATGAATGCCCAGGAGGCCAGTTGGGCAATTCTGGGATTTCTGAACAGGCTGCCAGCGTTCAGGGGGCCGAAAATGGCATCATTCAGAAACCAGGTCAGCGCCCTGCCGGATTGCCAGTCAGGTGTTAGTGACTTGACCCATCCGGAAATGAAATAGGATGTGGAAGCCTGAATAGCAATATAGAGCAGGCCGGTTCGTTGACCTATTTCCGGATATCCCAAAACATCCAAAACCCGCGCGATCAAAAGTCCTGTCAGCACGACAATGGTCATGAAATCCGAACCGCCATTAAAGGCACCACGCCAGCGGATCAATATGACAATGGAGCTCAAAAAAAGAAACAGAACCAGTGCTGCTCCGGGGCTATTGATCATAAGTGAAACTGACGAAAAGAACCGTGCGATCAGATGAATCAGATGAATCCTGTCGCGCGAAACCCAGCCGAAAAATGTCTGGATCGCCGGGGTTGCATGGGCCAGATCGGAGCCCTGAATCGAATAGGCAAAGGTGCCTTCAGGCCCCAGTGGATTGCGCAGCCAAAGGAATTCAAGTGTCTGGATGCAAAGGCTCAGTCCCAGCAGGATTTCAGTGTATCGCAGAAATATTACGATGTCGCTGGTCACGGACGATCCAGCATTGGCGAAATCAATAATGTGTCCGTTTCAAAATCAATTCCGCAGCCAGGCGAAATGGCGCAGACACGGAATTGGTATTGATTCCACGGCGCGAGGTATGTCTGCAATTTATCGCGCACCAGTCGATCCAGCATTCGATAGGGTACCAGTTTTGCAATTTGAGCGGGATCGTCAAGATCATTGATGTTGTTGGCCAGGTGATCCACCAGGTTCATTTCGGTTAGGGCAAGATTTACATCGGGGTTGAACACCAGAGCGCGAAGGCTACGCCTGAACCTTGGGAACATTGGCTGCCAGTCTGACCATATTCCATCACATCCGTGACGGTAATATAGGCGCGGGGCAGGGCCGGGGGCCGAGTAAAACCGCCAGTTTGGTAAAAAACTGCGGAGTAGAAACAGCCATGGGTGGCGTATCTCCTGGCTCTGGATAACAAGAGCCAGAAAAAGGAAGCCAAAATATGCGCCTGCCAGTATGAATGTCGCCGTCATGCTGCCCGTTACCCAAATTGGACCCAAACCGTTAAGGCCAAGCCTAACCGACCGGCATTGCTTATCAAAGCACTGTCACCAGCATGCATGTATGCACCCGGGCATGATCTTCGCGCACGTAAATGCCCATTTTGGGCCGGTGTCGTGACTTTTCCGAGGCCAAAATTCCAGGCTATGGACGAAATCGCTCAAACATGGAAAAACACTAGTCATTAAAGGCCGTTGCACCTAAGATTCGGTCAGCAGCCCAAGCGGCTCCCGGTAAACAAGTACGTGTGCAGCTTAAGTTTTCCACTGCGTACCAAATTGTACTTGTGTGAATGCAATCCTGTATTCAGCAGAAAGAACCTGTTGGTTCGGTAAAACGGGGCAAAGCATGCTGGAATTGGCGGCCATTTGCGACCAAGAATATGCTGTCGAGTTGAAAGCTGCCTTGCAGCTTCAACTGGCGGCTGGAACCAATATCGATCTTGATGCGTCAAATGTGGACGAAGTTAGTACGTCGTTTGTGCATCTGGTTGAATCAGCTGTCGCCACCACCCGCCAGGCCGGGGTCGGCCTTGCCATCCACAATCCATCAGACGCGTTTATTGCTGCATATGAGGATCTGGGGCTTCTGCCCAATCTGATGCAGATTTTTGCAGAGCCCGTTTAAGTCATGGCCGTTTTTCGCCAACCAGAGGCATTTTTGGTTCCCGATGAATCTCGATGACCTGAAACAGACTTTTTTCCTTGAATGCGACGAGCTTCTGGCTGCCGCAGAGGAAAATCTGGATGCGCTAAGTCAGGGTGCGGACCAGTCCGAGGCCGTCAATGCCCTGTTTCGACATGTCCATTCGATCAAGGGGGGTGCCAGGGCCTTTGAGCTCGAAGAGCTAGGCAGTTTCGCCCATGCATTTGAAAGCTATATGTCGATCCAGCGCAAAAGTGATATCTCTCTGACAGACGAAGCGATCGGTTTGTTATTTGACAGTGTTGATGCGCTGAGGGATCTGGTGGAATCCGCGCGCGATGGTCATCCGCCACAAAGCCAACGGATCGCGCCAACCTATCAGACGCTTTGTGCCAAAGCGGAAATTGTCGCCGATCCTCCGCCTGCAGATGACTACGCCGATTTTGTTCCCGTGGCGATTTTCGACGAAGAAATCGCAGGTGAATTTCAAAGTACCTATCAGATAGAATTTGCACCGGGACCGAAAATGATCGGCAGTGGTGTCGATCCTCTTTTGGTCATCAGGTCGATTAAATCATTGGGGGATATGTCGGTCACATGCGACACGTCCGCTACGCCGTGTCTTGATGATTGGCAACCGGATGCATGCAGCTGGAAATGGTTGATCATTCTCAACACCAGCCAGCCTAAAGAGTCGCTGGATGATATTGTGGATATGGTGTCTGATCTGGCCACAATCAGTATCGATGACTTAACGCCAGCACCAATGGATTTTCCAGGTGATATGACTGTCGCCGAATTTGAGCCCGACGCCAGCCCTGTCCTTGATTTAAGTGTTGACGGTTCCAGCCCGCCTCCTGCGGTCACATCTAATGCAATGGCGCATCCAGCGTCCCCACGTTCTGCACCATCTGAAAAAATAGAGGCGAGGAACCTGCAGCCACAGTCGGTTGCACCCAAAACAGTTCGTGTCGAAGTGCCGAAGCTCGAACGCCTTGGAAACATGGTTGGCGAGCTGGTTATCACCCAGGCGTTTTTGATGCGACAGGCAAGCCGCCTGACATTCGAGCAGCATCCGGAACTGTTTCGTGCCCTGGAAGAGATGTCTCAGCATATCAGGGACCTTCAGGACTCTTCGCTGGCCCTGCGTGCCCAGCCCCTGAAATCTGTGTTCTCGCGCTTTGGGCATCTGTTACGTGATCTGGAAAAGGCAACCGGCAAGAAGATAAATCTGACCACGACAGGCGAGGACACGGAAATTGATAAAACGGTGGTCGAACGTCTTAACGAGCCGCTGACCCATCTGATCCGCAATGCAGTCGATCACGGCATTGAATCACCGGAAAAACGTATCAGCGTGGGCAAACCATCCGAAGGGCGCATTCGCCTATCAGCAGAACAGCGCGGCAATCAGGTATTTATCGAACTGGCCGACGATGGTGGAGGTATAAACCGCGAACGCGTCCGTGCGAAGGCTATAGAAAAGGGCCTAATTGCTACCGATCTGGTTTTATCCGACGAAGAAATTGATGACCTAATTTTCCTGCCTGGATTTTCAACCAACGAAGCAGTCACTGATATTTCAGGCCGCGGCGTTGGCATGGACGCGGTACGCCAGACCATCTTGGATATGGGCGGGCGAGTTTATGTTCGCTCCGAACCCGGGCGGGGATCGCGTTTTCTTTTAACTCTGCCACTGTCTCTGGCGGTGCTGGATGCGATGATCACGATTGTCGGTGATCAGCGGTTCCTTATTCCTGTGCACAACGTTCGTCGCTCGATACGCCCCGAGCGGGTTCAGATCACTCGATTTGATCGCGATGAATCCATGGTCTCCGTCAATGGCGAGATGCTCCGCATCATATCGATCGCCAGAGAATTTTCTGTGCCACATGCGGTCAATGATCCCTGTCAGGGATTGCTGATCATTGTCGATGGCGCTGGCGATCAGCAAAGGGCAGCCTTGCTGGTTGATGACTTGTTGGGTCAGGAGCCTGTGGTTGTCAAAAGTCTGGAACGAAACTATCGCAAGGTACCGGGGATAGCGGCGGCGACAATTTTGGGCGATGGCCGTGCGGCACTAATTCTTGATCTACTGACCCTGGGACAGTCGTCAGGCAACCCGGCAACAGCGCGGGGTCGTGCCGAATTGGCATTGGCTGGTGTACATCAATTGGGGGGAGTGTCGAAATGAGCTGGGATCTGGACGTAGTCACCATGGCCGAGGCGACGGCTGTCCAGTTCATTGCATTTGAAGTCGGCCATGATCGC
The DNA here is from genome assembly GCA_903884125.1 of uncultured bacterium. GTDB lineage: Bacteria > Pseudomonadota > Alphaproteobacteria > CAISDR01 > CAISDR01 > CAISDR01. The sequence goes on along the minus strand of CAISDR010000054.1, from coordinate 2,443 downwards.
TTTGCACTGCCGATCCAGCATGTTATCGAATTTCGAACATGGATCGAACCTACGATCATGCCCAATGCGCCCAGTTATGTGCGCGGCATAATCAATGTTCGCGGCGAAATATTGCCGATCTTTGATCTGGCCGCACGACTTGGGCGGGGTATGACGGATGCAACGCCCAAGCATGTCGTCATACTGGCACAGAATATAAATGGGCAGACAACCGGTGTCCTTGTGGATTCGGTTTCTGATATTCTGACAATTGCACCAAAGGATATTGCGGCGCTCCCCAGGGTCGATGGCGGCGAGGCAACACCATTTCTAAGTGGCATTCTGTCGGTCGACAGCGAACTGATCGGTGTAATCGATGTCGATAAACTGGTAGCCGAATCCGCAGTTCAGGCTATTGGCCCATGACTACAGCGGAACTGAATCAAAGTACGCAAATCAGCGGATTTCCCTTTCCGTTGACGAAAGATGATCACGCGTTCTTTCAGCGCCAGATTCATGATCGGGTCGGTATTGTGCTTGGGTGGAATAAGGCCCCAATGATGTCGCGCAGGTTGTCCCAGCGACTGCGCGTGCTTGGTGTAGCAGACTTTTCTGCCTATCGCCGAATGCTCGAAGATGATCCTCAATCCAGTGAATGGCAATGTGTGATTAACGCAGTCACAACAAACAAAACTGCGTTTTTTCGCGAACTGCATCATTTCAAGCTGCTTGAAAACGTACTGCAGCGCATGGTGCGGCAGGGTTCAAAGCGTATCCGCCTCTGGTCGGCAGCGTGTTCTACCGGTGAAGAACCCTTTTCGATGGCTATGGTCGCATATCACCTGCTGCGTGGCAGCGGTGTTGACTTCAAAATACTTGCGACGGATATCGACGATCAGATTCTTGGTCAAGCGCAGGCGGCGCACTATTCGATTGAGGCGCGCTCGGCATTGCCGAAATTTGCCCAGGCTCTTGTTCGCCCGGTGAACGGTGATTCAATTGTGATCGCGCCAGAAGTTCGTGATCTGGTTACTTTTAAATTGCATAATCTGGTTTCTGATAATTGGCCAATGAACGGGCCGATTGATATGATTTTCTGTCGGAATGTACTGATTTATTTTGATCGAACAGATCAGGCCCGTATCATCAAGCGAATGGTCGGATTACTGGGTGATCCTGGTTATTTGTGTCTTGGCCATGCCGAGGGATTGCCGTCAGATTTAAAGTCGCTGTCGCGTGCAGAAGTCCCCAACAGCTATGTAGTGTCCGTTGCGCAACGTGTCTTAGAGGTTTCGTAAAATGTTGAATCTTTCTTCAAAAACACAGGCTGTCGAAAAACCAATTCGGGTGCTGATCATCGATGACAGCGCACTGGTTCGTCAGCTATTGACCGAGGTTTTTGCCAATAATCCAGAGTTCGAAGTTGTCGGGACAGCACCGGATCCCATAATTGCGCGCGAAAAAATCAAAGCGCTTTCGCCGGATGTTCTGACCCTTGATATCGAAATGCCGAGAATGAACGGCATTGAGTTTCTGGAAAAACTGATGCGGCTTAGACCGATGCCGGTCGTCATGATTTCGACTTTGACGATCGAAGGGGCGGATATCACGCTGCAGGCACTGGAACTGGGTGCGATTGACTATGTGGCTAAGCCAACAACAAATCTTAGTAAAAGTATGGATAGCCTAAGGTCGGAAATCCTGACCAAGGTGCGAACGGCGGCTCGTGCGCGCATAAGGTCCCATGCCATGTCATCCCGACCGGTTGGGGCACCGACGATGCTCGCGCCGTCTGCCCATGGTCGGCGCATCATTGGCATCGGTGCTTCCACGGGCGGGGTTGAAGCTCTTGGGACGCTGTTGTCCGCGGTTACGCCAAACGCACCGGGCATTGTGATTGTGCAGCATATGCCGGCAACCTTTACCGGACGATTTGCTGCACGTCTGGATTCACAATTGGCCTTGAAGGTTGTCGAGGGCACGGATGGATGCCTTATTCTGCCCGGCATGGCAGTTGTGGCGCCGGGCGGCAGGCATTTCCGGGTTATTGAAACCGGCGAAGGTTTACGCTGCCGTATTACCGACGGCCATGTGGGCCAGGGTCATATGCCAAGTGCCGATATGATGTTCCAGTCGCTTGTGCCCTTCGGGCGCCAGGCGGCAGGTATAATTTTGACTGGTATGGGCAGAGACGGTGCAGAAGGTCTGTTGGCCATGCGCCGCGCGGGTGCGTTGACCATTGCGCAGGACCAGCCATCCTGTGTGGTCTATGGCATGCCAAGAGCGGCTGTTGATATTGGTGCAGTCGTCAAGGAGTTACCAATTACAAGGATTGCTGCGGCCATGCTGCAGCCTGATCTGCAAAGCTAGGCCAGTTGATTGGCCGGAAAATGGAGGGTGAAATGCCTGTAGCGCGCCTGGTATCGGTTCTGGTCGTTGATGATCAGGAAAGCATGCGTGGCAT
>CAISDR010000053.1 GCA_903884125.1 uncultured bacterium | reverse complement strand
TGCCGCTGCTGCCGTTGCTGATCGTTGCTGCTGCCGTTGATCTGACCAAGCTGGGGATTGATCCGGAAACCGCACAGTCACAGGGCGCAAATTTCTGGCGCATGATTTTGATCATCTCGCTCGTGCTCTGGACAACGGTTGCCCGGCTGGTGCGCGCATCCACCCTTGCGGTGCTGGGCCGTGAATATGTGCTTGCCGCGCGGGTGCAGGGGGCAGGGGCGTTTCACATCATGACCCGGCATATCCTGCCCAATGCGGTATCACCGTTGATCGTTGCCTGTACCCTGGCAGTGGGTCAGATTATTCTCTTTGAATCTGTGCTGAGTTTCCTGGGTCTTGGCATCATGCCGCCTTCGGCATCCTGGGGAAACATGCTGACCAACGCCCAGGAACTGATCTATCAGGCCCCGTTACTTGCAATCTGTCCGGGGCTATTGATTTTTGTAACGGTTATTTCGGTAAACTTCCTGGGCGATGGCCTGCAGGACGCTTTTGATCCCAAATCGGGCTAGCAACGGGCCCCAAAGTGCTGGAATCACAAACCAAATTCATCGACCGAACGAACAGAAGTTCATCTTTCAATTCGTCCATTTTGGTCATTTTTGCGTCGGAACTGGCTCAATTATGTGACTTAATGGCAACAATTCGGCGTAATCGACCCAATGGCGATCGTGAGCCGCTGTTGAAAGCTTGACCCAAGACTGTCGTGTGAGTGTCATTAGGCCAGAAGTCGGCTCGGCGTCCTATAAGGGCGCTGGCCCGGCACTTTAACTGTTTGGGGGATTAACTCATGACAAGTCAAACCCGCGGCGCAGCCCTGCGCCGAGGTGCGGGGCTCAGCGCACCGGTAATGGCCTTGCTGGCCGTAACCGGACCCAGCTTTGCCCAGGATACCCAGGTGGCACAGGCCACGACGCCAGCTCCGGCCACCGCACCTGCAAAGGCTGCCGCTGCGAAAGCCGCCGTTGCCAAGGCGCAGCCGGAAGAAGTGGTTGTAACTGGTTCGCGCATCCGTCAGCCGAATCTGGTTGCCGCCAGCCCGGTGGCCGCCGTGAACAGCCAGGAACTGAAGCTGCAGGGCACGACCTCGGTGTCGGACCTGATCAACAACCAGCCCCAGGCATTTGCCGACCAGGGTCTGGCGTCGAACGGTGTTGCCACCGGTACGGCGACGGTCAGCCTTCGTAACCTTGGGCCAAGCCGTACACTGGTTCTGATCGACGGCAAGCGCCTGATGCCAGGCGACCCGTCCTATCCGGTGCCAGACCTGAACTCGGTTCCCGCATTGCTGATTGACCGCGTTGACATCCTGACCGGCGGTGCATCCGCCGTGTATGGTTCGGATGCGGTTGCCGGCGTTGTGAACTTTGTCATGAAGAAGAATTTTGAAGGTATCCGTGTTGATACCCAATATTCTTTCGCCCAGCACGACAATCAGCAGAGCAGCTTCTTCTCGCCCTTGCTGGCGTCACGCAATTTCGTTCAGGCTCCCAGCAGCACGACCGATGGCGAAATCATCAACACCAACCTGTTGATGGGTGTGAATTCGGAAAATGGCAAGGGCAACATTACCTTGTCAGCAAACTATGCCTGGGCCGCACCGGTTCAGCAGGGGTCGCGCGATTTTTCATCCTGTACCCTGGGCCTGAATGGCGCTGGAACAGGTGTGTCGTGCGGTGGTTCGGGCACGTCGGCTGCCACCGATATCATCAGCCCGGGTGGTGGTCGTTTCCTGATCACGCCGACTGGCGCACGTAACTACTCAGGTGCGGATGCATTCAACTATGCGCCGTACAATTATTTCCAGCGTAATGACGACCGTTACAATTTCGGTTTCAACGGTCATTATGAAATTGCGAAATATGCTGATGTTTATTCAGACTTTATGTTCATGGATGACCATTCGCACGCACAATTGGCCCCGGGTGGTATCTTCCTGGGCGGCAACACGGTTACCCTGCCGTGTAACAGCACGCTGGTTCCGGCGATTATCGCAGCGGATGCCTGTAAGGGCCTGAAGCCGACCGATACTGTTGGTTATCTGCCGGGTCGCCGCTTTGTCGAAGGCGATGGCCGTCAGAACGATTTCCGCCACAATGCCTATAAGATTGATGTGGGCGTTCGCGGTGATTTCGCGGGCGACTGGCATTATGACGTTTATGGTCAGCTGGGCGTGGCGCAGTTCAGTCAGGTTGATCTGAACTTTGCCTCGAACACAAAGCTGAACCGGGCTTTGAACTATGCCTTCACCTCGACCGGTCAGCTGACCTGTCAGTCGGTGTTGGATGGAACAGACCCGTCGTGCTTGCCCATCAACGTGTTCTCGTCTGCGCCGATTCCGCAAAAGAATTTGCAGTATGCGCTGGCAACCTTCCTGCGTCAGGGTGAAACCCGCGAACAGATCGTCTCGGGCAGCGTTGATACCAATCTGGCGAAATACGGCCTGAAAAGCCCGTTTGCATCTGATGGTGTCCGGGTTGCCTTCGGCGCTGAATATCGTCGTGAACAGTTGAACCTGCTGCCGGATAACGGTTTGCAGACCAATGATGAAAACGGTGGTAGCGGTGTTGTTGGTGCGGTTAACGGTTCGTTCGATGTCAAGGAATTCCTGATCGAAACCAAATTCCCGCTGATTGACAACCGTCCGATGGTGAAAGAACTGTCGATTTCGGCCGGTTATCGTAATTCGGATTATTCGACCAAGAATACGACCGATACCTACAAGTTCGAAGGTAACTACGCGCCAACGGATGATATCCGTTTCCGTGGCAGCTATAACCACGCGGTGCGTGCACCTAACGTGGTCGAACTGTTCACGCCGCAAACCCTTGGCCTGGCCAATGGTGTGACGGACCCCTGCTCGGGCAGCAAGCCGACTGCATCCGCAGCCGATTGCGCCTTCTCAGGTGTTACCGCCGCACAATATGGCAAGATCCAGGATTGTAGCGCGAACCAGTGTATCCAGCTTGTTGGTGGTAACCCCGCGCTGCGGCCGGAATCGTCAAACACGGTCACCATTGGTGGCGTGCTGACCCCGACCTTCATTCCGGGCCTGACCGCATCGGTTGACTACTTCACGATCAAGATCGAAGACGTGGTCAATGCAGGTGTTGGCATGCAGCTGGCATTAAGCCAGTGTATCGCCACACACTCACCAGCCTTCTGTTCGCTTATCCATCGTGACACACAGTTCGGATCGGTATGGCTGGGCAATGGTTCGCTGGCAACCAGCGGCTATGCGGTCAACACCAACCTGAACTCTGGCTCGATCGAAACCACTGGTTTGGACGTGGAAGCAACCTACTTCAAGGACATGGCCGATTGGGGCATGCCCAAGTTTGGTGCCTTCACGATCAATCTGGCGGGTACTTTGACGGATACCTACAAGGTGCAACCGTACCTGAACTCCGCCAAGTATGATTGCGCGGGTCTGTATGGTGCAACCTGTTCAACGGCTGGCAGTAACGCTGGTTCGGGTGCGGGTATTCCGAAATGGCGTCACAAGCTGCGCGTGTCATGGGACAGCCCATGGGACTTCACGCTGTCAGCCGCATGGCGTTATATCGGTCCGCAGAATCTGGACGCCAATACCAAGAACCCGTTCCTGACATCCGGTGGCTTTGACGCCTTCGATGCCAAGGTTCCGGCTTACAACTACCTCGATCTGTCTGGTCAGTGGCATGTGTTCTCGAACGTCACCCTGCGTGGCGGCGTGAACAACGTCATGGACAAGGACCCGCCAATCGTCTCGACCTCGGTTCTGGCCGCTGGCGGTGGTGGTAACACCTTCCCCGGCACCTATGACACCCTGGGTCGTCGTATCTTTATCGGAGCCACTGTCGACTTCTAAGTCGCCAGACCTCCAAGTCTGATCAGATCGGGCGCCGCAGGGGATACCTGCGGCGCCCTTTTTGCGTCTGGACGATCGCTGAAACGCATATGCGGGTCTGCAAATAAGCCGCCAGCAATTAATATGTCACATTAAAGCAACATA
>CAISDR010000052.1 GCA_903884125.1 uncultured bacterium | reverse complement strand
TCTGCTTGCGCAGCATGGCTGTGCCCATCACAAATACCTGTGCGCCACCGGGTGAATAGGGACCACCGCCCGGCACCTTGAAATCCTTTTTATCCCAGGGCGCTACCGCATCGCCCTTGGTCAGAATCCAGGTTTTCGCTGCCGAGATAAGCTGATCAGCTGGCACCACTTCATTGATAAAGCCCAGAGCCTTTGCCTCGGCCGGGCTGGATGGCTTGCCTTCCAGAATCAAAGGCAATGCTTTCATCAATCCGATCAGGCGGGGCAGACGTTGTGTGCCACCGGCACCTGGCAAAAGACCAACCTTGGCTTCCGGCAGACCCAATTGAATTTTGGGATTATCCGCAACCACCCGGTAATGACAGGCAAGCGCAATTTCCAGCCCGCCACCAAGGGCCAGACCGTTTACGGCGGCAACAACCGGCTTGCCACAGGTTTCAAGTGCGCGAAACGTGCGGTTGAGCAGGAAGGTGTTTTCAAAGGTTGCCTTCAGCCGTTCCTGTTCGGATTGCGGTGCACGCGCACCAGCAGATGCACCCAGTTCGCCCAGATCGGCACCGGCGCAGAAGCCCGATGCCTTGCCCGACGTGAAAATGGCACCCTTGATCGCGGGATCAGTTGCAATGCGCTTTGTCAGTTCGGGAAATTCGCCAATGACCGACGCCGTCAACGTATTCATCGACCGGCCCGGCACGTCAAAGGTCACCAGTGCGATTCCATCGCTATCGACCTCTACTTTGAAATTCTGGAATGTCATGTTCTTAGTCCTAAAATTCTTATGGTCCGAAAGGGTGGATCAGACGCGTTCGATCACGGTCGCCGTGCCCATGCCAGCGCCGACGCACAGCGTGATCAGGGCCGTTTCCTTGTCCGAGCGTTCCAGTTCATCCAGCATGGTGCCCATGATCATCGCACCAGTTGCACCCAGCGGATGACCCATGGCAATCGCCCCGCCATTGACGTTGATCTTGCCGTGATCAATTTCCAGCACGCGCATGAAACGCAATACCACCGACGCAAAGGCTTCGTTCAGTTCATAAAGATCGATATCCGACGGCTTCATCCCCAGACGTTTCAGCAGCTTCTGGGTGACCAGCGCCGGACCTGTCAGCATGATCGATGGTTCTGAGCCGATGGACGTGAACCCTTTCACCCGCGCACGCGGTTTCAGGCCCAGTGCATCGCCCATTTCCTTGGTACCGAACAATACGGCGGCAGCACCATCGACAATGCCCGATGAATTACCCGCATGATGCACATGGTTGACTCGTTCCACCTGCGGGTAACGCTGCATGACCACGGAGTCAAACGCCATTTCGCCGGGCATCGCAAATGACGGCGACAGGGAACCCAGGCTTTGCATGGTCGCATCCGGGCGCATGTGTTCGTCGCGTTCCAGAATGTGCAGACCCATCTGATCCTTGACCGGCAGAATTGATTTCTTGAACCGGCCTTCAGCCCATGCCTGGGCCGCGCGCTTCTGGCTTTCAACCGCAAAGGCATCCACATCATCACGGCTGAAACCATCCAGCGTGGCAATCAGGTCAGCACCAATACCCTGCGGCGCGAAATAGGATTTGTAAGCAATGGATGGGTCCGATGCCCACGCGCCACCGTCAGAGCCCATGGGCACACGCGACATACTTTCAACACCGGATCCAATCGCCATCTGGCTTTGACCTGCCATAACCTGAGCCGCTGCCATATTGCAGGCTTCAAGGCCCGAAGCGCAGAAGCGGTTGATCTGCACGCCGGCGACCGATTCAGCATAATCCGCATTCATTACGGCTGTCCGTGCAATATCCGATCCCTGTTCGCCGACCGGTGCCACACAGCCCATCACCACGTCGTCAACCCTGGACGTATCCAGATTGTTGCGATCGCGCAGACCCTGCAAAACCTGAGTTGCCAGACTTAACGCCGTGATTTCATGCAGGGCGCCGTCTTTTTTTCCTTTGCCACGTGGGGTACGCACGGCGTCATAGATGTAACATTCGGTCATGGTGTTTCTCCTTGGGGTATTCTGATTTCAAAAATTTGCTTAAAGGCTGCGGGCGATCAGCACTTTCATGATCTCGTTGGTGCCGCCGTAAATTTTCTGCACGCGACTGTCGGTCCACATGCGGGCAATAGGATATTCCATCATATAGCCATAGCCGCCGAAAAGTTGCAGGCATTCATCGACAATTTCGCATTGCCGGTCGGTCAGCCACAGTTTGGCCATGGATGCCGTTGCCGCATCCAGCCTGCCGGCCAGCAGCAGGTTGATGCAATAGTCGCAAAATACGCGTCCTACCACCGCATTGGTCTTGACCTCGGCCAGCTTGAACTGGGTGTTCTGGAAATCCAGCAATGGCTTGCCAAACGCATTGCGGCTTTTGACATATTTGGCGGTTTCATCCAGTGCGCGTTCAATCACCGCCTGCGCCTGCAGCGCGATGATCAGTCGTTCCTGCGGCAATTGCTGCATCAACTGGACAAACCCGTGTCCTTCGGCCGGACCCAGCAGATTACTCGTCGGCACCCCGCACGTCATCGAAAAACAGTTCCGATGTATCCTGCGCCTTCATGCCGACCTTTTCCAGATTGCGACCACGGCGGAAGCCATTGGCGCCATCGGTCTCAACCACAATCAGCGACGTGCCTTTTGATCCAAGTTTGGGATCAGTCTTGGCGACCACAATGATCAGGTTTGCGTTCTGGCCATTGGTGATAAAGGTCTTTGAGCCATTGATGACATAGTCGCCGCCATCGATCCGGGCACTGGTCTTGATCGACTGAAGATCCGACCCGGTGCCCGGTTCAGTCATCGCAATCGCCGCGATCAGTTCGCCGGTTGCCAGCCGCGGCAGCCATTTCTGGCGCTGTTCTTCTGACCCGTAATGAAGGATATAGGGGGCGACAATCGCGTTATGCAGCGCAATACCAAAACCATCGACACCAGCCTTGCCCAGTTCATCAATGATGATGGCTTCATGGGCAAAGGTTCCACCCGCGCCACCATATTCAACAGGGGTTGAGGCCAACAGAAAACCAGCCTCGCCCGCCTTGCGCCAGGTGGCCTTGTCGACCTGACCATCCTTCATCCACTGCTCGTTTTTCGGGACGCATTCGCGCTCAAAAAAACGTGCGACGGCATCGCGGAAAATGTCCAGATCTTCGCTCATCCAGGTAGGGCGTTCGGCAATTTGCGTCATCATTTTATTTTGTCCTTAGAATGCGTCAGCGGCCAAAGCCATCAATGGCTCGGCACCAACTTTGACCTTTGCCAAAAGCGATGTTGTATCGGGCAACATCCGTTCCAGAAAATAGCGACCGGTTACAAGCTTGGTTGCATAAAACGGGTCAGTACTACCCGCATCGATCTTTGATTTCGCCGCAGCCATCATGCGCAGCCACATATATCCCAGCGCTACCAGTCCAAACATGTGCATGTAATCGCTGGATGCCGCACCGGCATTATCCGGATTGGACATGCCGTTCTGCATCAGCCACATGGTGCCCTGTGTCAGATGGTCCTTGGCTTCGGCCAGCTTGGCGGCCAGCGGGGCGAATTCCGAAGGCGCGTCGGCAATGGCCTGGTCCACATCAGCCATAAAAGCCATCAGCACCTGGCCGCCCTTCATGCCAAGTTTGCGACCAACCAGGTCCAGTGCCTGAATGCCATTGGCCCCTTCATAGATCATGGCAATACGCGCATCGCGCACGAACTGTTCCATGCCCCATTCCTGAATATAGCCGTGTCCGCCAAATACCTGCTGAGCATTGACCGCGTGGGCAAATCCCTGATCAGTCAAAAATCCCTTTATGATCGGCGTCATCAGCGCCATCCAGTCATCGGCTGCCTGACGGTCGGCATCATTGGGATGATGATTGGCCAGATCGGCCTTTAATCCCGCTTCAAGACATAATGCGCGCGCACCTTCGTTGAACGCTTTCAGGTTCATCAGAATGCGGCGGATATCGGGATGAACGATGATGGGATCGGCGGCCTTTTCCGGGGCCTTTGTGCCTGACAGCGAACGACCCTGTACCCGGTCCTTGGCATAGATCAATGCGTTCTGATAGGCGACTTCGGATTGCGAATAGCCCTGCAGGCCGACGCCCAGTCGTGCCTCGTTCATCATGGTGAACATGGCGCGCATGCCCTTGTGCTCTTCACCCACCAGATAACCCACAGCCCCATCATAATTCATGACACAGGTCGCGTTGCCGTGAATGCCCATTTTATGTTCGATGGAGCCACAGCGAACGCCGTTGCGCGCGCCAAATGATCCATCCGCATTGACGAGGAATTTGGGCACGATGAACAATGACACGCCCTTGATACCTTCTGGCCCGCCAACGATTTTCGCCAGCACCAGATGGATGATGTTTTCCACCAGATCATGTTCGCCTGCGGATATGAAAATCTTTGTGCCGCTGATCCGATAGGAACCATCGGATTGCGGTTCCGCCTTGGTCCGCATCAGCCCCAGATCTGTGCCGCAATGGGGTTCAGTCAGGTTCATGGTACCGGACCATTTGCCTGACACCATATTCGGCAGATAGGTGCGTTTTAATTCGTCATTGGCATGGGCATGAATGGCGCGATAGGCGCCATGGGTCAGCCCCGGATACATGCCGATGGCCATGTTGGACGATGACACCATTTCATTGAATGCCAGCGCCAGATAGGCTGGCATGCCCTGACCACCATATTCAGGATCAGCGGCCAGCGCGGTCCATCCCGCCTCGGTGAAAAGATTGTAAGCTTGCCTGAACCCTTTGGGCGTGGTGACTGTGCCATTGGCATAATGACAGCCTTCGCGGTCACCAACCACGTTCAGTGGCTGTAACACCTCCTCGCACATGGTGGCCCCGGCTTCAAGCACGGCATCCACAATATCAGGCGTCGCCTGATCGAGACCGGGCAGGTCGGCATAACGCGCCGCACCGATGACATCATGGATGACAAATTTCATGTCGCGGACGGGAGCCTGATAGCTGGGCATGGTCTACCTATGGGTCAAAGGGTGAAGTCTGTTTGGGTCATTGGGCGGCCCGTGATGCGGAGGGGTCAGACATTTGTGCCAGTTGATCCTGCAACTGCGCTGCCACATCAGTTAGTTCGCTTAACGCAGCATCAATATCACGACGCTGATATTCAAGGTTTTCGATCCGGTCCCGGACACGGGCCAGCGTGCGCGAGGTCTGTTCGAGGCCCCGGTCCGGAAGTTTGTACAGGTCCAGAAGTTCCAGTATTTCATCCAGACTGAACCCCAGCCGCTTGCCCCGCAGGATCATCATCAGGCGCAGTCGGTCACCCGCCCGATAGATGCGGGTCTGTCCCTGACGTCTGGGTTTGATCAGGCCACGGTCTTCATAGAATCGTATGGTGCGCGGGGTCAGCGCAAATTCTGTCGCCAATTCGGTAATCGAATAGGTCCTGGCCACAAAAAATTCCCTGTAACGGGTTGTACCCTGGCGGTTTCGCCTGTCCCTGTTCCGGCCACCCGTCTTGTTGCGGGGTACCATCAAGCTGCGGAGTCATAGGTGACGTTAACGTAAACGTCAAGTGGGCCCAAAAAAAGATGCCAGACACAAGATGCAGGGCTTCCATCGCGCCAGCCTACGGGCGATAGTGCTCTGCGTTTGCGTGCCATGCGGGGTCAGATGGATATTTACCTGCCCATTGCGGAAGTGTCGGTGAACCTGCTGGTCGTTCTGGCCATTGGCGGGGCGGTTGGCTTTGTCTCGGGCATGTTCGGCGTTGGTGGCGGGTTTCTGATTACCCCCCTTCTGATCTTTATCGGTGTGCCCCCAGCGGTGGCGGTGGCCACCGGTGCCAATGAAATTGTGGCATCATCCATGTCCGGGATCATGGCCCATTGGCGGCGACGGACCGTTGATATAAAAATGGGCCTTGTGCTGTCAGCGGCTGGCATATTGGGTTCAGGCGCCGGTGTGCTGATTTTCCGCTGGCTGCAAAGCGCAGGCCAGATCGATATTGCCATCGGCCTGTCCTACGTGGTGCTGCTGGGCAGTGTCGGCGCATTGATGTTGCGGGAATCGATCCGCACCATACTTGCAACCCGATCAGGTCAGGCACCACCGATTGGCCAGCGACACCAGTGGTTCCATGGCCTGCCACTGAAAATGCGTTTTCCCCGTTCACGCCTTTATACCAGTGTCCTGCCGATCATCGGACTTGGATTTTGCGTGGGTATCCTTTCGGCCATCATGGGCGTCGGCGGCGGATTCATTCTGGTGCCTGCGCTGATTTATCTGATCGGCATGCCAACATCGGTTGTGGTCGGTACCGGATTATTGCAGGTGCTTATCGTATCCGCCGCCACAACGATCTTTCAGGCATGGGCCAATCAGACCGTCGATATCATGCTGGCACTGCTGATGCTGTTTGGCGCCGTGGTTGGCGCCCAATATGGCGCGCGGGTGGGTGTTAAACTGCCGGGCGAACAATTACGGGCAATGATGGGGATTCTGGTGCTGGGCGTGGCCATCCGCATCGCCTATGGGCTGGTCGTAGCACCTGAAGATATTTATTCGCTAAGCACCGGAGTTCTGAAATGAGCGCCCGCTGGCTTGGCGGCCTGGTCATGTGCCTGATTGTTGCCGCAGCCTCTCCAAGGGCAAACGCACAGGCGCTGGTGACGGATTTATCCGATTATCACGTGGCAATCACTTCCAGTTTTACAGGCACGCAACTGCTGCTGTTTGGTGCCTTTGGCCGAAATATCGACCCGACAAACACTGACCTGATTGTGGTTGTGCGCGGCCCGCCCCAGAAAATCACCATGCGAAGGCGGGCACGTGAATTCGGGGTATGGGTCAATGCAGATAAAATCGAATTCGCCTCTGCTCCCGGCTATTATCAGGTCGCCAGTACAAAAAACCTCGACGGTCTGGCCTCCAACCAGTTGCTGGCGCGCAATCAGATCGGTTTACGCTATCTGAAACTTGACCCTGTCACACCGGAGGTGGCGCTTGCCCCTGCCGGTGCGCCACTGGATGAATACCGTGCTGCGCTGATCCGGTCAAAAATCCGCGATGGTCTCTACCGCGAGGATATCGGGTCGGTCACCTTTGTCTCGCCCAGCCTTTTTCGCCAGACCATTTATATTCCCGCCAATGTGCCGATTGGTGACTACAGGGTGGAAGTATATCTTGTATCCGATGGCGATATTGTATCAGCCCAGTCTTCGCCGCTGTTTATCGGCAAGACCGGCTCTGAACGCGAGATTTCCCTGTTTGCCCACCGCTGGCCGCTGGCCTTTGGCCTGATTGCCATTGTTCTCGCGCTCATTGCGGGCTTTGCCGCAGGCGAGATCTTCCGGAAAGAATAAGCGCGCGATGAGCAAGGCATTTGTCAGGGAATCGGACGAAGATTCAGACGACGACGTGGGTAATGCGCCACCATCGGCCCCGGTCAAAAATTACATCACGCCGCGCGGACACGAAGCATTGCAGAACGAACTGCGTGAACTGGTGCGCGTGGAACGGCCAAAAATCGTTGAAACTGTGACCTGGGCCGCCAGCAATGGTGACCGGTCTGAAAATGGCGATTACCTATATGGCAAGAAACGGCTTCGAGAAATTGACCGTCGCATCCGGCATCTGAACAAGCGCATCGAAATGGCGGTCGTTGTTGACCCGCGTCAGCAGAAAAATCGCGAGCAGGTATTTTTTGGTGCCCGCGTTACCTATGCCAATGCGGCGGGTGTGGAACGGACTGTTCGCATTGTCGGTATTGACGAGGCCGATATGGAACGCGATCAGGTCAGCTGGATCGCGCCCATCTCAAAAGCCTTGCTCAAGGCAAGGATCGGCGACGAAGTTGATCTGCGTACACCCAACGGAGTTGAACGTATCGAAGTGATCGCCATTGATTACCCCTCAGAGTAACGCTGGCGCGCTTTAGCGCCGATCTCCACATGTGCCCCCAGATGTTCGACCAGATGATCGAACATCAGCCGCATGCGACGGGATGACTTGAGGTCTTCATGCATGGCGATCCAGATATCAAAGCGGACCAGTTCGGTTTCAGGCATGACCGGTAACAGGTCGGGCCATCGTTGCGCCAGCGACCATTCGCAACCGCCAATACCATAACCTGCGACCAGCGCCCGAAAGGCGGCGAGGTCACTGTCCGTGCGCAGACTGAACAGCCCCTTTTCATATTCAATTCCCAGCCGGCGTGTGGCCTCGGGCCCTGCCGGATCACGGTCGTAACCGATCAGCCGATGCGACCGCAGATCATCGAAGGTTTGCGGCATACCGTGACGTTGCAGGTAGTCGCGGTGGGCAAAAAATCCGATACTGACCTCGCCTACCTTGCGCGCCAGCAGCGCACCTTGAGTGGGACGCACCATGCGCACGGCTATATCCACCTCCCGGCGCAGCAGGTCTTCCAGCCGGTTGGATAATACAAGTTCAACTTCTATCCGGGGATGACGTTCGGCAAAAGCCGCAATAATCCCGGGCAGGACTTCACCGCCGATTACCTCGGAAGCCGTCAGGCGAATGGTCCCACGATCATCATTTGCATCACCGGATGCCTGCCGGATCAACGCTTCGGCTGCTGCTGCCATCTGCGACACATGGGGCAGAAGGTCCAGAGCCGCCTGAGTGGGTGCCAGCCCCTGAGGCGAGCGGGTAAAAAGCGGTAGTCCGAGATCTGTTTCCAGCGCCTCAATATGCCGCCCGATGGTCGGTTGGGTTTGCCCAAGCGTGCGTGCCGCCCCCGACAGACTGCCATGGGTCATAACTGCGCCAAAACTTCGGTAAAGGTCCCAGGGCGGTTCTGTTTTCATTATTCAATTATGAATATCAATGGCACATAATTCAACAATTTTCGAATATAGATTGGCAAATTAGGTTCGATCCATTGCATCGATCATCAGATGGAGCCCGATTATGACCAATGCCGCCGCTGAACATTCACCCCCGACGCCCAAAACAGCACTTGTTCTGGGAATAACCGGGGGGGCCGGCTATCACATTGCCCAGGCCCTGCTCGGCCACGGCTGGCATATCCGGGCACTGACCCGATCCGTTGCATCCGCCCGAGCGAAATTCCCGGAACTTGCCCGGATCGAATGGATCGAGGGTGATGCAATGAACGGACAACAGGTGACCACCGCCAGTGCCGGTGCCAATGCCCTTGTTCATGCGGTCAACCCGCCGGGTTACAGAAACTGGCACAAGTTTGCATTCCCAATGCTGGAAAACAGCAT
>CAISDR010000051.1 GCA_903884125.1 uncultured bacterium | reverse complement strand
TGTAAGATAGTCCGCCCGCATGCCTGAGGTGATAAAGGTTTTTGACCCACTGACCAGATAATGATCGCCCTGGCGCACAGCTTTGGTTTTCAGATTTGCCACATCTGATCCGCCTGATGGTTCTGTTATCGCCAGTGCTATGATCTTGTCACCATTCAACACAGCCGGAGCGACCTGCTTTTTGAGTGCTGATGATCCCAATGCCAAAACCGGCGGCAGCCCGATCCCATGGGTCATTAATGAAGCTGAAATGCCACCGGCCCCGGTGCGCGCCAGTTCCTCGCTGCGAACAATCCCATGAAAAACATCCAGCCCCTCGGAAATGCCGCCAAATTCTTCTGGATAGCCCATACGCAGCAGACCGAAATCCGCAGCCTTTTTATGTAGCGAACGAGGCAATTCGCCTGCCGCTTCCCAGGCGTCCACATTCGGCATGATTTCTGATTCCACAAATCGGCGCATGGCACGGCGCAATTCATGGTGACTTTCAGTATAAAAGGGACTGGTGGGCTTTGATCCATCAAAATCAAAAGCTGCCCGTGTTGTCCTGGCCATGTCGCCCCCCTGGAACGGCTGTCATTATGGGCGGCTAACAAAGCTCTTATTGTCCGGATGCGCAAGATAGCGCGCATTGCCGGACCGGGTTAGGATGGGCTATCTCAATGAGGTATTCTGTGATGGGCCTTGAAAATATTCGCAACAATTTGCGGGCGGCCAAATTAAAGGACGAACGAGTTGCTGTAGATGACCTGTTGGTGCAGGTTCCACAGTCGGTTGAAATGCGTGCCGCCTGCAAGGCACAGGCGGCAGCCATCGTCCTTGGCGCGCGCCTGCGACGCGATAGGCGCGGTACGCTTGATGCATTTTTAGAAGAATTCGGCCTTGGCACCGAAGAGGGCGTGGCACTGATGTGTCTGGCAGAAGCGTTGCTGCGCATTCCCGATTCCAATACGGCTGATTTGCTGATTGCGGAAAAGATCGGTGATGCGGACTGGGCGCGCCATCTGGGTCAGGCGGATTCGTTGTTTGTTAATGCATCAACATTCGGCCTGATGCTGACGGGCCAGGTGATCAAGTTGGATTCAGCAACCGGCGCCGACCTAATCGGCTGGCTGTCGCGGCTGATAAACCGGGTGGGCGAACCAATTATTCGATCCGCCCTTAAAACCGGCATGCGGGCCTTGGGCGGTGAATTCGTCACAGGTCGTACCATAGAGGAGGCGTTAAGTGTCGGCGCGCGCATGATGCGTCCAGGACAGACCTATTCGTTTGACATGCTGGGCGAAGGCGCACGGTCCGAACATCAGGCCCAGCATCATTTCAATGCCTATGCCCACGCGATTGCGCAAGTCGGCGCGCAAGGTATAGTCCACGGCTTTGATCGTGCCCCAAGTATTTCCGTCAAACTGTCTGCCCTTGATCCACGCTATACGATTGGCCAGCGGGCGCGCGTGATGACCCATGTGTTGCCGCGCCTGCGCGACCTGGCGCTGATTGCAAAAGGCCACGACATCGGGCTTACCATTGATGCCGAAGAATCCGACCGTCTGGAATTGAGCCTGGAGCTGTTTGAGGTGCTGGCCCACGACCATGGGCTTTCGGGTTGGCATGGGCTGGGCCTTGCGGTTCAGGCCTATCAGAAACGTGCCGTTCTGGTGATCGACTGGGTCGATCAACTGGCGCGCGATACCGGGCGGCGCATTCCGGTACGTCTGGTCAAGGGTGCCTATTGGGATGGCGAAATCAAATCTGCGCAAATGCGGGGGCTTGCGGATTTTCCCGTCTATACGCGCAAATCAGCCACTGACCTTTCCTATCTGATTGCGGCCAGACGCATGCTGGATGCGGGTGCCAGTATTGAACCACAATTCGCCACCCATAACGCGCATACACTGGCGAGCATCATGGATATGGCCAAAGGCCG
>CAISDR010000050.1 GCA_903884125.1 uncultured bacterium | reverse complement strand
GGAGGCGGTGGCTGTAGAAGGCAGCTGGTCGCCGGATGGCACCCGACTTGCCTATCGCCCGTATCGCAAAGCCCATGAAGCCACCAGCGGCTGGCGCTTTCATCGCGGTGGCGCAGAAGGCAGTGTCTGGATCATCAATCCGGTAACACAGGCGATGGATGCCGTGCCGCGTGCAAATGCCAATGATTCAAACCCTGAATGGTTCGGTGATGAAGTCGTATTCATTTCCGACCGCGATGGTAAAGCTGGCAATCTTTACGGCTATCTGCCCAAAACAAAGGTCGTGCGCGCCATCAGTCAGGAACAGGTGTGGGATGTGCGCAGCTTTGGTATCTGCGACGACACGGCGGTTTATGAATCCGGCGGGGCCTTAACCGAGATCAATCTGAAAACTGGCGTATCAAAGCCGCTGAACATCACGCTGTCTGCTGAATTCGCACAGGCCCGACCGCAATGGAAGGATGCCACCAAAAACATAACGGCAGCCCATATTTCGGCTACAGGTAAACGTGTGGTGGTGACCGCACGCGGCGACATTTTTACCGTGCCGGTCAAGGATGGCACGATCCGCAATCTGACCCAGACACCGGGCGTACGTGAACAGGATGGCATCTGGAGTCCGGACGGGAAAAACGTTGCCTATATTGTTGAAGACAATTTTCAACACCTGATCGCGATCCGCGATCAATTGGGACAGGATACGGTCAAAACCTTTGGCTTGGGCAAGACCGGGTATTTCAGTCTGCTGGGCTGGTCACCGGATGGCAAAACCCTTATATATCAGGACAACCATCTGAACCTTTATGCCTTTGCAATTGAAAAGGCGCGGTCGGTTAAAATCGACTCCAGCCTACGCCGGGGTGATTTCAACGTCGCCTTCTCGCCCGACAGCAACTGGCTGGCCTATACCGTAATTGGTGAAAATTTCCATGCCAGAATTCGCGTTCATGATTTCAGGTCAGACAAAAATTCAGATCTGACCGATGGTCTGAGTGATGCGGGCGATCCGGCATTTGCACCGGGCAACATTTTATATTTCACCTCATCGATCAATACCGGTCCGACCCATGTGGGACTGGATATGTCGACCCAGGAACGTGCCATTCGCCGGGGCATTTTTGCAATGGTACTGGCCAGTGATGGCAAATCGCCCCTGCTGCCCAAAGCGGGCGACGAAGAGGCCAAAAAGCCGGATGAAAAATCTGACAAGCCAGAAAAGGCCGACAAGGCGCCAAAGCCGGTACGCATTGATTTCGACGGGCTGGCCAACCGGATTGTCGGACTGCCTGTACCCGAGCGGCGTTATGAGTCACTGAACATCGCCGCCGATGGCGCGCTGTACTATCTGGAGCGGCCACAACCCGGCAATGGCACTGCACCGGGTGCTGAAGATGAATCGAGCGGCGAGCTTTTCCGATTTGATTTTGCCGAACGCAAGGCAAAGCCGGTCAAGGCGGGTCTGCGCGGTTTTGAAATAAGTGCGGACGGCAAAAAAGTGCTGCTGCTTGGTGCTAAAGGCAAACTGGAAATTGGTGATACCGGCGAAAAGCTGGATGCCAAACCCATCGATCTGTCGCAATTGCGGGTGCATGTGGACCCACATCAGGAATGGCGACAGATCTTTGATGAAGCATGGTGGATGGAGCGCGAGTTTTTCTATGATCCGAAAATGCATGGGCTCGACTGGAATGCGGTCTATGCGCGTTACCTGCCGCTGGTCCGGCATGTGCAGCGGCGCGAAGATCTGACATTGCTGCTGATCGAAATGATCGCCGAATTGCAGGTCGGCCATAATCGCGCTGGCGGTGGCGACATTATTGCCAAGGCTCCGGTCAATACCGGTCTGCTGGGCGCGGATCTGGTTGTTGAAAACAACCGCTGGCGGATCAGGACAATCTATCGCGGTGACCGCTGGAACCCGTTCCTCAAGGCACCACTGGCAGCCCCCGGCGCCGATGCCAGAGAAGGTGATTACATCCTGGCCATTGGCGGACGCGCGCTGGATGCTGGCACCAGCATCTATGCCGCGCTTGAGAATACTGTGGGCAAACAGGTGACCCTGACGCTGGCTGGCGATCCGGCTGCCAAATCCACGCGCCAGATTACGGTTGAACCAATCGCCAGCGAAAGCGCCTTGCGGCAGTGGTCATGGATTGAACATAACCGTCAATATGTCGCCCAGAAAACCGGTGGCAAGGTTGCCTATATTTATCTACCCAACACGGCCAGCGACGGCTTTCAATATTTCAACCGCATGTATTTCGCGCAGGTGGACAAGCAGGCCTTGATCATTGACGAAAGGCGCAATGGCGGCGGTCAGGCGGCAAACTACATCACGGAAATTCTGGGCCGCCCGTATCTGGCCGGATGGAAGGACCGCGATGGTCTGATCTATGGCACACCGGGCGGTGGCATATATGGACCCAAAGTGATGCTGGTCGATCAGGACGCCGGATCGGGCGGCGACTTCCTGCCCTATGCGTTCAAACGCCAGAAACTCGGAACGGTAATCGGCACGCGCACCTGGGGTGG
>CAISDR010000049.1 GCA_903884125.1 uncultured bacterium | reverse complement strand
CAGCTTCTGCTGTTGCCATTTCTTCGCGTTTTTGAATCGCTTCGATGGCATCGGATATCACTTCGGGATGCTGCTTCAGATAGTCGGCAACAATTTTTTCCACCGCCTTTGTCTGTTCCGGCGAAAAGGCTTTGGAAGATACGTTGACGCCCTGTCCCCATGCGGTTGTACAAAGGGCCGAAAGCACCACCGTCATGGTCATGGTTTTGAGTGCGGACAATGACATTTAAAAAGCTCCGGGAAGTAAATTGTAACTTTGTTTTGAACTTGACCTAGGCCAAAGGCACATGTCTAGCGATCTTCAAGTGGCAATATGTTGGCAATATCCTGGGCGCGTACCCATTGCGGCGTATTGCGCGGCAAAAGCTTTGTTGCCTTGCGCGCATGGCGTACGGCATCCGGAATGGCGTTGACAGTTGTGAACTGTTCAGCAGTGGCCAGTTCCGCCATGCCCACATCGCCCTTGCGATCATAGGCAATGGCCAATTGCCCCCAGGATGTGGGATTGTCAGACTCCACGCGGTTGGCAGCAATCAGATTTGTGATTGCCTCGTCCACCAGTTTCGAGTCTTCGGTGGACACCAGCGCCTGGCCCAAAGAGACTTTCAGCAGTGCTGATTTCGGTGCCAGTTGCACGGACATCCGATAAGGTTCAACAGATTTTTTTATTTCGCCATTCTCAAACAGCATCTGACCTTTCAATTCCCAGAAATAGGGATCATTGGGAAAATCAGCAATCAGCCGGTCTATTTCAGCATAAGCCTTTTGACGTTCAGGCGCGCGATGCAATGCAATGGCGCGGGCGTAACGGGCCGCCACCGACTGATCAGTTTCAGGATACTGGCGCATCAGCACCGGCGGCGGTTCGGTGAAGGCCCGCAATTTCGCGCGCATGCGGGCATAGGCGGCAATTTCTTCAGGACTGTCGGCCTTGTCCTTGTTGGGGCTGAGATCCACCCGTTCGCGCATCGCGGCCACACGATCACGGCTGATCGGATGGGTACGGACATAGGGGTCCTGGCGGACTGCCGATAAAATCTCCTGATTGGCCAGTTTTTCCATGGATTCCAGAAGGCCTGACGGGTTGCGACCGGCACCATCCATGAACCCGATACCGGCCTGATCGGCGCGACTTTCCTGATCGCGGCTGTAATGCAGCACATAGCGTTCGGCGATAGTCTGGCCCGCACCCATGACCGCCACACCGGCATTGGGGCTGCGCGAACCGGCGGCGGCGGCAATGCCGATCAGCATGCCGAGGATATACGGAATAAAGGCCTTATCGATCTGTTCGCGCGCGCGCACCAGATGGCCGCCGGAAATGTGCCCTGCTTCGTGGGCTATAACGCCGATCACCTGATTGGGCTTGTCCAGGCGCATGATCGTGCCTGTATTGATAAAAATATTCTGTCCTTCAGCCACAAAAGCGTTAAACGACGGATCGTTCACGATATAGACCCGTACCGCTGTGGCATCGAGCCCCGCGGCTGTGACTATCGGGTTTACATAGGACCGGATGATCGCCTCGGTCTCGGCATCACGAATCAGGGCGACACCCTGGGCACGCGCTGGCTGGGGCAGTGCCAGATCAATACCCAGCCCGATCGCCGCCGCCCACACAAGGCCCCAGGCGGTACCAAGGATTAACGCACGCCCGGCTGTGTTGGCCTGCTGCCGCATGGACGCCAAGCCCGGCTTCGTGTTACTCGGTGTCTGGACAGGAGGTTCAGGCACGATAATTGGTGCCCGCGACCTGATGGACAAAATGGTAAAAAGGCCCCGAAAGGGCCTTGGGGCATATTTCGCGCCGAGGCGCGGCAAAGACGAGAATAAACGCATGAAAGCCAATTCATCCTTGAAGGTTCGTCACCCTATTGGGGGTGTCCATAAGGGTCAATGGGGGCACAATGTACCTCTGTCACATATTGCCCGGAGTCTAACGCGGACGACACTGCTTGCCGTCTGCCTGACCGGGCTCGGTGCCTGTGCGGTGCCCAAGTTCATTCGCGCCCCGATTGACATGATCTTTCCGGCCTCGGGTGAAATATTTTCAGACGAATCAAAATCCGTCAGTGCGTCGGGCGCCGAAATCCATGATGCCAAACCGGAATTGGGCGAATTCCGTGGGCTGGTGGTTGCCGACGAACCGCGCGCCGCCGATATCGCGCGCAAGGTACTTGTGTCGGGTGGCACGGCAGTTGATGCGGCAACCGCACTTTATTTTACGCT
>CAISDR010000048.1 GCA_903884125.1 uncultured bacterium | reverse complement strand
CCACCAGTACATGAACGTCGCCGCCCAGTGCTTTTGCCGCAGTAACTGTTTTATGCGTGGCGTCTTTAAGTGAACTGTTATCGTGTTCAGCGATGACGAGGGCTGACATCAGATTACCCCTGCTTCGACGTGAAGTTTCTGCACCAGTTCCTGAACGGATGCGACTTTTGCACCGCCCTTGCGCTTGGGCGGTTCCTCGACCTTGAGCACGCTCAGGCGCGGGGCAACCGATACGCCATAGGCATCCGGTGTCTGTTCATCAATCGGCTTTTTCTTGGCCTTCATGATGTTAGGCAGGCTAGCATAACGTGGTTCGTTCAACCGCAGGTCTGTGGTGACAATCGCGGGCAGTTTCAGCCGGACGGTCTGCAAGCCGCCATCCACTTCGCGGGTCACATCCAGATGATCACCGTCACGCTTCACACGGAAGGCAAACGTTCCCTGGCTCCACCCCAGCAGCGCTGACAGCATCTGGCCCGTCTGATTACAGTCATCATCAATGGCCTGTTTGCCCAGTATGATCAGATCAGGCTTTTCAGCTTCTGCGATGGCTTTGAAAATTTTGGCGACCGCCAATGGTTCGACCGTCTCATCGGTCTTGACCAGTATGCCGCGATCAGCACCCATGGCGAGTGCTGTACGAATGGTTTCCTGTGCGCCCTGGGGGCCGACCGACACCGCTATCACTTCGGTGGCGATACCCTGCTCTTTGAGCCGCACGGCCTCTTCGACGGCGATTTCGTCAAAGGGGTTCATCGACATCTTTACGTTCGCAAGATCGACCCCAGATCCGTCTGACTTCACCCGTATCTTGACGTTGTAGTCGACTACGCGCTTGACCGCGACAATCACCTTCATCGGTGCTGGCTCCCCCGGCATACTTGATCGTTTAAAACCTTAGGACTGCCCGCGCCCGACAGGGACAAACCCTGGCGACCTGAGCGGCACATAGGCTCCATGCACATCTCTTGTGCATTGCAGTATCTAAACAGGCATCATCGTCCTGTCAACGAACGGTCATGGAAATGACCCGAACAATCGACATTTGACAAAGCTACCTTCCCAAAGCCCGGCCGACCCCTAATTGCGGGTGCTGCCGGGAACCCACAACACATCGCCGCCCTTGCCGCCATTGGACTCAAGGTTAACGAACCGGGCGGCGACGAACAAAAAATCCGACAGTCGGTTAATATACTTCAATGCTTCGACCGATACCGGTTCAACCCGGGCCAGCGAGACCATAGACCGTTCAGCCCGCCGGGTCACCGTGCGGGCCAGATGCAGATGGGCTGCAGCCGGAGATCCTGCGGGCAGGATAAACGACCGCAAAGGTTGCAGATCGGCATTCATTCTGTCGATCTCAGCTTCCAGCCGGTCAGTCTGGGACTGGATGATCCGCAAGGGTTCATAGCCCAGATCAACGCCCCGGTCGGGCGTGCACAGATCCGCCCCCAGATCGAACATGTCGCTCTGAATCCGGGCCAGCATCTCGTCCACTGCCCCCTGGGCATAAAGCCGGGCCAGACCGATGCAGGAATTCGCTTCGTCCACATTGCCATAGGTTTCAACCCGCAGGGCGTCCTTGGACGCGCGTGTGCCATCACCCAGCGATGTGTCGCCCTGATCCCCGGTGCGGGTATAGATGCGGTTCAGAACAACCATTTTCTGATCTTTTTCATGTCGGCCTGTTCTTAACCCTTGGCGAAATAAAGAGCGGTCATGGCTAAAACCACGGTCACAAACTGCAAGAGCACCCGCATCCGCATCAGCTTGTTGGAATAGGTGGCATTAAACCGCCCCCCACGAAACAGGCCATAGAGGCCGACGCATAAAACCGCGAAGGTTGCCAGCGCCGCTATGGGTACGGCCAAGGATAAGAGTGTTTCCATGTTTCCAATATAAATCAGCCCATGCCCCCAGCGCGAGGCAAATCGCCGCAAATCATGGCCTGATATGTGCCTATAATCCCAAAACCAGCTTGGCCATGATATTGCGCTGAATTTCGTTGGACCCGCCATAAATCGATGCAGCGCGATTGTTCAGATAACGCGGCACCACACACAAGGCATCCTCTGGCCCGATAATGGGCAGGTTGGCGCCAGGCTGGCGCGCCTGAATTTGATCCGGTGTGGCGTAATAGCCGATCGCTTCAAGCCCCAGTTCACCCAGACGCTGCTGCATTTCAGTGCCGCGCGCCTTGAGCATGCTCGAGGCGGGACCCGGATTCTGGCCATTGGACAGGGCGGTCATGATCCGGTGTTCAGTTACTTCCATGGCCAGCAGTTCAATCTCGGTAGCCGCCAGCTTTGCCCTGAAATCAGGATCATCGGCCAGACTCTGCCCGTTGGTCCCCTGACCCTGTGCCAGCGCGCGGACCGATGACAGGGCAACCCGCAGCGCTGCTGCATAGGCACCCCCGCGCTCAAACTCCAGAAGATATTTGGCAACGGTCCAGCCATCCCCTTCGGCGCCAACGCGGTTGGCCTTGGGCACGCGCACATTGTCAAAAAACACCTGATTGACTTCGTGATCACCCGCCATGGTCACAATGGCCTTGACCTCGATCCCCGGTGTTTTCATGTCGATCAGCAGAAAGGTGATGCCTTCCTGAGGCTTGCCGGAATTATCCGTGCGCACCAGACAGAACATGCGATTGGCAAAATGGGCATGTGTGGTCCAGATCTTTGTTCCGTTGATTACATAATCGTCGCCATCGGAAATTGCACGGCACTGAAGGGATGCCAGATCCGATCCCGAGCCGGGTTCGGAATAGCCCTGGCACCAGTAATCTTCACCCGCCAGAATGCGCGGCAGATAAAAAGCCTTTTGTTCGGGCGTGCCAAACCGCATCAGGACCGGTCCGCACATGCGCAGGCCCATGGGCGACAGGCTGGGTGCTGAATTGGCGGCGCAGGCACCTGCAAAAATATACCGCTGCATCTCGCTCCATCCGGTACCGCCATATTCGGCGGGCCAGTGGGGCGCGACCCAGCCTTTCTTGTGCAAAATGCGATGCCAGCGGATGTTCAGATCATAGTCAGCAAACACCGAAGTGGTAAGTCTGGCACCAGCGCGCAGCTCCGGCGTCAGATGGGTATCCATGAATTCGAGAACCTCGCGCTGAAAGGCACGATCTGCGGGGGTAAGTTCAAGATCCATGGCAACAACCTCGTCTTACAGTTCAAAATCAGCTTACGGAAGCCATCCGGCCGGATCAGCAGCGGCCTGACTGCCCGAATTCAGATCCTTGACCACATGCCCGGCCGTCGGGTCGGCCGGGGGAAACCACAGATAACGGATGCCCTTGCGGGTGGCATATTTGATCTGGTTATCAAGCTTTTTCGGCTCGTGATAGGTTTCAACCTTAAGCCCGCGTTCGCGCAGGATGCGTGCGGTTTCCAGTACCTGGGCACGGGAGACTTCCGGCGGATGGGCGACAAGAATCTGGGATGGTGATCTGGCCCCCGGTGTGATCACACCTTCCTTGACCAGCTTGGAAAAAATGCGGGTCAGGCCAAAGGACACGCCAACCCCCGGCAGCGCCCGGCGCAGATACGACCCCACCAGATTTTCGTACCGCCCACCGGCATAGATTGTCGGAAAATTCGGGTAATCCAGAAATTTCCCCTCGTAAACCGTGCCGGTGTAATAATCGAACCCGCGTGCGATGGATAAATCCGCGACAACCTCGCCCGGAGGCAGATGCGACAGACCCTCCATGACAAAGCCCAGCTCGTCCAGACCCTGTTCCATCAGATCGTTGGTAACACCCAGAGCCCGCACCTGATCCAGCACTGCGCGATCCGGTGCGATGATCGTGGCAAATGCCAGAATGCGATCAATGGTCGACCCATCAAGATGCAGCGCGTCGGACAATGTCCGTGCAACACCATCGCGTCCGATCTTGTCCAGCTTGTCGATCACGCGGATGGCCGCCGGAATATCGCCAAGGCCAAGTCCGGCATAAAAACCTTCCATGATCTTGCGATTTGAAATACGGGTGACCGCACGACCCATGCCCAGCCTGCTTACAACATCCGCCATGACCAAAGGCAGTTCAGCATCAAAGCTGAGCGAGACTTTTTCATTATCAATCACGTCAATGTCGCATTGATAAAATTCACGAAAGCGCCCTTCCTGCGGGCGTTCGCCGCGCCAGACGCGCTGTATCTGATAGCGCTTAAACGGAAAGGTCAGGTCATTGTAATGCTGCGCCACATAGCGCGCCAGCGGCACGGTCAGATCAAAATGCAAAGCCACGCGGGACTCATCTGCGCCTTCTTCGGCATTCAGCCGGCGCAGGGCATAGATTTCCTTGTCGGCATCTTCGCCCTTGGCGGCCAGCACGCGAATTTCCTCGACCGAGGGGGTTTCGATATTGGCAAAGCCATAGCTTTCGAAAACCCGGCGGATTGTATCCAGCCAGGCCAGCTCCACCGCCCTGATTTCGGGCAGCCATTCCACATAGCCGCTAAGCGGTTTGGGCTGAATGATCTTGTTTTCCATGACGGGGCTCAAATCCAGACCTTGGGGCAAAAAGCAGCCGATGCTTGTCATAAGTGATTAGGGCTGAATTGCAAGGTGCTAACATCTACACTTTTGGCGTCTTGCATCCGTCCGGCCCTAAATATATGGTGCGCGCCTTGTCCGGCATTGGTTGGGGGGCTCAGGTCCCGAGACTGGCTGGCGCAAGTCTAAGGATATGGCGGCCGTAGCTCAGCGGTAGAGCCCTCGGTTGTGGTCCGAGATGTCGCGGGTTCGAATCCCGTCGGTCGCCCCAGTCCTTTATTTACCTCTAAATCCATCCTCCCATGCGCCAACGGCGCCTTGCGGCGCCGTTGGTCTGGGTCTTGATGTCTTAAAGGTCTAAAAGCTGTATTGCATCGAAATCTTGGCGGTCCGCGGGTCGCCATAAAAGGCTGCCAGTGTGTTGCCAAAGGTAATGCCCGGGAAATTGTAGCCAGCGATCTTATAGCGTTCGTCGGTCAGGTTGAGGCCCGACAGGATCGCGCGCCAGTTTCCTGAACCTGACGTCCAGGCCAGATTGGCGTCAAACAATGTGTAGGCTTTCTGGTCCAGGGCCGGGATTGGCGCATTGAACTGATAGGTCATCGACCGATAGGACGCGCCACCATTGATGCTCAGCGATCCGCCAAGGACCGTGCCGGGTACGGCATAGACTAGCTGGAAGCTGCCGGTCCATTTCGGCGTGTTCTGGAATACCAGAATGCCGTTGGCGATAGTGACCGGGGTCTGATCGATCTTGGCGTCTGCAAGACCCAGGGACATATTGGCCGACAGTGGCCCATAGACCTGTGCCCTTGCTTCCAGTTCCGCACCCTGAATACGTGCCTTGGCCGCATTGGCGACAATCGAGGCGATACCGACGGCGGGTGGGGTCGCTGCGGTCTGGATGGTGACCTGTAGGTCTGAGTAATCGGCATAGAAGACTGCGGCGTTGAAATTCACGCGCTGATCAAATGCCGTGCCTTTCAATCCAGCTTCATACGACGTCACTTTTTCCGGCCCATAACCATCGCGGGTGTTTGGCGTCAGGAACGCATCGCCACGCATGTCAAAGCCGCCCGACTTGAAACCCTGTGAAACGGTGACATAGGTGGTCAGATAGGAATCAAGCTTATAGCTGATCGATCCGCGCGGGGTGAACTGACTAAAGTTCTTTTTGTTGGTGTAGTCTGTGCGGACTTGAAACGGAATGCCCTTGCCACCCAATGCTGCTGTGCCAAGGCCAAGCGCCAGCACGCGATAGACGGTGCCGGTACGTGCATCTTCGGTATAACGCCCACCAAGGGATACCTGCAGCCGGTCCGAGATGTCATAGCTGGCATCACCGAATACGGCTGTGGATTTTGTCAGCGATTTGCCCGAAAAATTCAGTGTCAGATTGGCATTGCCCAAAATCGTATCGGCTGACCCACCCGCTGTCGCATCCAGATAAAAGACCCCGAAGACGCCCTTTAATTTCGGGCCTTCATACAGTGCCTGAACTTCCTGGGAAAACTGGCTGTCATAGTAAAAGCCAGGTACTTGAAGTTCAGGCTTCGGCACACCGGCAAAATCGATATTGGTGATCGTGTTCCCCTTGCGGAAGGCCGAAATGGATTTGAATGTCCATTCCGAATTGGGGCTGTAACGCGCCAGCAGTGAATAGCCGTGATTGGCCACCCGGTTTTTATTCGGCATGCCCGAATAGGTGTCATAGTCATTCGATGTCACGGGTGCATCACCCAGATCACCGGGAATTTCGCGGTGACCGACGCGTGCCTTTGAATCGTCGATATATTTGTCCGCTGTCAGGCGGAAAAAGAACTGCTGATTCGGTTCAAACTCAACCGAGCCGCGGCCTGCAATCAGATCCTTGTTGTAGTTCTGATCACCGGTCAGAAGATTTCGACCATAGCCATCATGGCTTAGCCGGGTAAACGCACCGCCAACGCGAAGGGCGCTGGTGATGGGATAGGACCCGGATACGGTCACATCGCGCTCGTTATAGCTGCCGGTCTGAACCTTGAGCGAGAAGGTGGGGTCCAGCTTCATGGGGGCGGTAACATATTTTACCGCGCCGCCGATGGTGTTGCGGCCGTATAGCGACCCCTGTGGTCCGCGCAAAACCTCGATCCGGTCGACATTATAGACATCGAGCAGGGCGCCCTGCGGGCGTGCGATATAGACGTCATCCACATAAAGACCGACACCGGGTTCAAATCCCCACAGTGGGTCCTGCTGGCCGATACCGCGGATAAACGCCGTGATGGTTGAATTCGATCCGCGCGCAACCTGCATGGTCAGGTTGGGGGTTGATTTCTGCAGCTGGGATATGTCCTGAATTCCACTCAGTTCCAGCTTGGCCGCACTGAATGCGGTTAACGCGATGGGAACATCCTTCAGCGCTTCATCGCGCCGGCGGGCGGTAACAATCACTTCTTCGGCATTATCCGGGTTGGTAGCAGCCTTTGCGGCCTTTGCGGGCGGCACTGACTGTGCACTGGCCTGCGCTGGCGGCAGTACACAGGCGATTGCCGTTGTTGCCAGCAGACCAATCAGAAGATGGCTGGGACGGCGAACGTCCACAGATGACGATTGAAAAGCGTTCATTTGGTTTCCCCACCAGAAATCGAGATCTTTTGAATTGATCTTCGAAGTTACACGCCAGCGCTTGGCTACCTTCAAGGTGAACCGGCAAAATGCGCGAATCATCCAGATGGCGGTGCCTTGTGGCTGATGGGCCCAATTATACCCCTAAAATTTGTGGGTCAATTGTAGAATTGCCGCACTGTTGCAAAAAAACAACAGTATTTCTGGTTATTCCGGATCAATCTGGGTTGCGACCAGAAAGCGCGAAACCATGTTGTAAGCGCCAATGGTTACCAGCAGTTCCACCAGATGCTGATGGCTGGGCACGAAGGACAGGGCGCGGGCGAAAGTGGCGTCAGACACCTGAACATTGCGCGTCATCTCGACCGAAAGGTCGATAATTGCCAGGTCGCGGTCGTCAAACCGGGATTTGTCAAAATCAGGCTGGCTCAACTTTTCCAGTGCTGCGACCTGATCCGGTTTTGCACCCGCGGCCACCCATTCCGGAGCATGGAGGTGGAATTCGTATGGGGCATTGTTGACCACCGCCACCACACAAATGGCCAGTTCGCCCAGATAGGGGTCGAGTGCCAGACCCTTGCGCACCGCCCCCATGAAAGCGTTCCAGCCCTGCGCCAGTGGTGGGGAATGCAATAACAGGCGATCCAGGTTTAACAGGCTGCCACCGCGCCGGGCGCGGATTGCATCAACCAGAACTTTGGGCTCGGACAGATCAACGGGCTGATAGGGAATGCGGCTCATGGGGTAATCGGTCCCTTATTCCGGCGGGTCAGATGAATGATGGTCAGCAAACCGATCCAGGGCAGGCCGACCAGAATGGCGATATTCCAGAATTCCTGGTCCAGCGCCATGGTGATACACACAGCGATCAGCGTGCCCAACGCAGCATATTGCAGAAATGGTGCAAAGGGTGCGGCCAGCCCTTCTGGCCTGCCGCGCATTTGCCGAAACCGGATATGGGTCGCCAGAATCGTCCCCCAGGTCCAGATCGCCCCAAACAGCGCAATCCCCAAAAGGTAATTATAAGCTGCTGGTGACCACATGGCGGTGGCCGATGCCCCGGCCACACCCAGTCCTGCGACAAACACCGCCAGAACCGGCACGCCATCACCACTTAGACGCCCCAGGGCGGCGGGTGCCTGATCATTGCGCGCCAGCGAGAACAACATCCGCGCGCTTAGGTATAACAGCGCATTCATGCTCGACAGCGCTGCCAGGATCACGACCATATTCATGATCGATGCTGCAAAGGGCAGGCCGAAATTGGCAAATACCCGCACAAACGGGCTTTCTGTCACCAGCTTGGCGCCAGCCTGATCCCAGGGCACCACGGCGACCATGATCGCAAGTCCAAGTCCATAAAAGATCACCAGCCGCCACAACATTGTCCGCATGGCAGCAGGCACCGCACGGGCAGGCTCCACCGTTTCGCCAGCGGCTACTGCAATCATTTCAATCCCGATAAATGAAAAAATGGCCATCAATACGGCCATCCATATTCCCCAGAGCCCATGGGGCACCGGACCACCTTGCACAAAATAATTGTCAAAGCCGATGGGCGCTGCCCCCAGGCCGAATATATTTGCCAGACCAAAGATGATGAACAGCATGATCGCAATCACCTTGACCGATGCCAGCACGAATTCCACCAGGCCCAAGTCTGCAACCTTGCGGGCATTGAGCCAGATCACCAGTGCACCAGCGCCAAAGGCACCGCCCGCCACGGGCAGATCGGGAAACCAGAAATACAGATATGGCCAATCGCCACCGCCTCGCCACCCATGGCAAAGACCTGGGCTGCGGCATAGGTGGCGCGAACAACAAAGCCAGCCCATGTGTTCAGGTAGATATCAGCATAGGTTCCAAATGATCCGGCCGAAGGATGGGCCACGGCCATTTCCGACAGGGAAAACATCACGACCAGCGCCAGCATGGCCGCAATCCCATAAGAGATGATGACGGCAGGTCCGGCATAGGCGATCGCAATTCCACT
>CAISDR010000047.1 GCA_903884125.1 uncultured bacterium | reverse complement strand
CCCATGAATGTTCCCACCAGCGCGTGACCGATCATTTCACCCAACTGGGCAGGCGGTGCGGTGATGGAGCCCATGGTTTTGATAACGCCCAGCACGGCGGCCACGATACCCAGCGCCGGAGTGCCGTCAGCTAACGTCTGAATAGCGTGGGCCGCGTGTTCTTCCTCGACTTTGTGTTTTTCAATTTCAAGGTCGAGTACGTTTTCAATTTCGTGGGGGTTGTTGGCGCCCAGCGTGATCATGCGCAAATTGTCACAAATCAGCGAAAGTGCAAACTCGTCCTTCAGGATTTTCGGATACTGGGTAAAAATCGAACTGTCGCCGGGATTTTCAATATGGGCTTCTGCCGCAACCGCACCCTTGGTCTTGATCAGTTTCGACAGCTGATAGATCAGGGACAACACCTCGATGTAGTCATGCTTGTGAAACTTGGCGCCCTTGAAGGCTTTGGACATCCCGCCAAAGGCATGTTTGGTGCCATGCGATCCGTTTGCGATCAGAAACGCACCGAGTGCCGATCCGCCGATGGTCATGACTTCCGACGGCATCGCTTCGACAATAGGCGTGATCTTGCCGCCAAAGATGATAAATGAGCCAAAGACACTGACCAGAACGACGACAATTCCGATGATGCCGAACATGCGACGGACTCCCTCGGCTGGCGGACCTGGGCGCTTTGGCCTGATCCTTCCGATATTAACACAATAGGTCAAACAGGAATTCGGCAAGAATCCCAGACAGATCCCGATCTTGTACCCAAGATGGTTCATAATAGATTAACGGCAAATGCGCCCTCTGGGCAGTCCTAAAATCCACGATTGTCACTATATATAGGCCTCATATCCCCGGTTTTTTCCCAATTGGGCCAAATGAGGGGGGGTCTGGGGGATAATCCGGCCCAAATCCCCTTATTCGGCTTAGGGGCGCTTCGGCCGAACGGACATGCTGTTGCGCTGGAATATGGCCAGGGTCTGGTCCGATTTGATCCAGATATAGACTAATTGGGCCGTTTCTCTGGTTGCCAATTGTCCCGCATGAGGTTATACACACGCCCTCCGAGAGGCACGCGCATTTCGCTTTTGGCATCTCGAAAGGTCTTTAGATAGGGGTTCAGGTCGCCGTCTGGCTGCCAGACCCGAAAGCTGATCAGGATTGGATCGTTCACGTCATGGCAAATAATCCTTCTGCCAAGAAGCAAGTACGCAAGATCGAACGTCGCACGGCGATCAACAAGGCCCGCAAGAGCCGGATCCGCACGTTCATCCGCAAAGTTGAAGAAGCAATCGCTGCTGGCGACAAGTCGGTGGCGCATGCTGCGCTGCTGGCTGCGGAGCCGGAAATCATGCGTGGCGCCACAAAGGGCGTCGTTCATAAAAACACGGCATCACGAAAAGTTTCCCGTCTGGCCCATAGGGTTAATGCCCTCGGCGCATAGGCGCGTTTATTTCGCATTAATACTGTTAGCGTCAGGCTGCCACGAAAATTAGAATTCGTGGCGGCCTTTTCGTTTTTTTGTAGTAATTGTACATTTGATCACGAAATTATTTCAATATTCACTACGCCTAACCTAGATATAGTATGTTCTTTATATTAAGTAACCGCCTATAGATTTGCTAAATCATAATGTAATTCAACTGACACTTTTTATTTGTTCACTATCTGGTCCTATTGCCAAACCTTCGTCGTCAGCGTTACACTCATTTAAGCTTTTCGTTTGGGCGGAGTTTTGACGTTTTAGGCTGAATTTCTAAGTAAAACGCACGTAGATTCGAATTTTTTAAAAGTATTCGGATCGTTTTACTTTAATTTTAGCCAATAGTTTAAAACTGAAACGCGCTTTGTGTCCGGTCTGGCTTGGGATGGTTTGCCGTCTTGGGTCCAGCGGTTGCTTTCGTATTTTTGCCTAAGCTCCCGATTATCGCTTGCATCGCAGGCGAAGCGGGTTGGTTTGGCTTCGCAGTGTGTAGGCAAGTTCCGATGATCAAAGGATTAGCTTGCGGTGAGGTGCGAATACGAAACGCAATACATTGCATCGGTTCAAGGTTGAAAGTGACGGCACGATTTGGGCGATGGTTTGGGGAATTCCGCCTGATGTAAGACGTCGCATTAACCTGACGTGTATTGGTTTTTAGCCGTCAGGTCAGGTGAATTTGGGGGACCAGGTGGGGAAACAGTTTTTGCCGACATGTAAAATGCAGAACGAATTGTCCTGCTTTTTGGATGAGCCTGGGGAACTTTTCGGGGGCATGCAACTGGCATGGTGTCTCTGGCAATTGGAACTGCACGCACAATGGTGATCGCAGATATTCCAGAAGTGTCACCAGCCGACGCATTCGCAGCACTGAGAAATCCGGGCAGCAATTTGGACGGAAATTTGAAAAAGGCCGCATTGCTCGACGTGCGTTCTTCTGCTGAATGCACTTTTGTGGGGCAGCCTGATCTTAAAGGTCTGCAGCGTGCAGTTCTTCTATCGATTGAATGGCAAATCTTTCCGGGTATGCGCTCAAATCCCGACTTTCTGACCCAGGTTGGTATTGCCATGCAGGCTGAGAAGCTTGATCCATCCTGCGACTTATTTGTGCTTTGCCGGTCGGGCGCGCGATCGCTTGCGGCAGCTAGAGCGATTGTTGCTGCAGGCATGGCCAATGCAGTTAATGTAACAGGCGGCTTTGAAGGTGACCTTGATCCAGTATCCGGTCATCGCGGGGCCTCGAACGGATGGAAGGCGGCAGGTCTGCCATGGCGCCAATCATGAGATATTGCAGAACAAAAAGACTTCGACGACTTTTGTCACCTTCGATGCGGCGATGTAGCCGATATAAGGGCGCAGGCCGCCCAGTGGTCTAGAAGTTGGAAATCAGGAATTAGTTTCTGTTGTTGATCGAAACAGGCATTGCCATTTTCATTGATCTGCGACAAACGTTTCCAACCGGTAACAAGATAAATTCAAACGCTGCAAGCGCTGGAAACGAAATTATAAAAGCCCATGACCGCCGTCCCGCCAAATGCAAATCAGTCAATCCAATCCGGACCAGAGCCCACTCCTGATATCGATGGGCGTCATTGGGCGCAGGTTCGCGCGCGCCTGCGAACGGCGCTGGGTGACACCACATTCAATTCGTGGCTGAAAGGACTTAGTCTAATCGCGGTCGATGGCGAAAAAGTAACCCTTGGCTCGCCAACGCGTTTTTTGCGTGACTGGGTTGTATCACACTATGCTGACCGGCTTCGTCTGGCCTGGAGCGAAGAAGATCCCCTGATCACCAAGGTTGAAGTTGTGGTGCGTTCCGACATCGTGCGCCAGCATGTGTCCGGACGCACAACAAGCGAGACACTTGCAAGGCCTGAAATGCGGCCTACAGCTTCACGCAACGAAGGACATTCCCATTCCGATGATCGGCGGGAAAATCAGCGCGTGACGGATTTTTCGCAGTCGGATTCAATGGCCACCGAACATGCAATGCATGACGGCCTTGGCGCGCCGCTCGATCCGCGTTTCACCTTTGATGCTTTTGTGGTCGGCAAATCAAACGAACTTGCCCATGCGGCCGCGCGTCGTGTTGCCGAAGCAAATGCGGTCACGTTCAATCCGCTGTTTTTATATGGTGGCGTAGGTCTTGGTAAAACGCATCTGATGCATGCAATTGCCTGGGAAATACGCAGGCGTTCGCCGGAACGCCGCGTCATCTACCTTTCGGCTGAAAAATTTATGTATCAGTTTATCCGTGCGCTTCGGTTCAAGGATACGATGGCGTTCAAACAGGCCTTCCGGTCGGTCGACGTGCTGATGATCGACGACGTGCAGTTCATCTCGGGCAAGGATTCAACCCAGGAAGAATTTTTCCACACGTTTAACGCCCTGATCGACCATAATCGCCAGGTTGTCATTTCCGCAGACCGTTCGCCTTCGGATCTCGAAGGGATGGAAGAACGGATTCGCTCGCGTCTTGGCTGGGGACTGGTTGCCGATATTCACCCGACTGATTACGAGCTGCGGCTTGGCATTTTGCAGGCCAAGGCCGATTCTGTGGCGTCCGGGCATGGTGGTTGCGAAGTGCCGGGCCGGGTATTGGAATTCCTTGCCCATCGTATCACGTCCAATATACGCGAGCTTGAAGGTGCACTGACGCGCGTTGCAGCCTTTGCAACGCTGGTCGGTCGTCCGATCACTCTGGATATGACTCAGGAAGTTCTGCAGGACCTGCTAAGGGCAAATGACCGTAGGCTGTCCATTGATGATATCCAGCGCAAGGTTGCGGAGTTCTATAATTTGCGCATGTCCGACATGCTCTCGGCACGCCGCTCGCGTGTCGTTGCCCGTCCGCGCCAGATTGCCATGTATCTTTCAAAACAGCTGACACCCCGCAGCCTGCCGGAAATCGGGCGTCGTTTTGGCGGTCGCGATCACACTACGGTCATGCATGCTGTGAAAAAAATCGAAGAATTACGGGCCATTGACGCCAGCCTGTCCGAAGATATCGACCTGCTGCGTCGTATGCTGGAAGGTTGACCGGACAAAATAATATGAAACCTGGCGTGCGCGTCAGGGCGGTCTGATGCTGTCCCTTCCCACCCGGGCCATTTTCGCGTATTTTCCCAACCCTGCCTGGCACAAGACCTGTTCAGCGCGATTGTACTTCAAATCTAAGGCGTTAATTACTCAATGCCCGCCCGGCGCTCTCTTCTTAGAATTCTACCGCTGGCGCATGATGTCGTCATCGCCGCAATATCAGCGATCCTGGCGGTCGTTTTGCGTGTTGGCTTTGATTATGCCGCTGAAAGACCTGAATTTCTGATCGAAATCAGCGCCCTGTTTGCTCTGATAGCAGCACCGGTGTTTCTGATCACGGGCAGCTACCATGCTTCATGGCGGTTTGTGTCGACCCGCGAGGCACTGGCACTTGGGCGCGCCGCGGTTTTTGCCAATTTGATTTTCCTCGCTGCATTGTTTGTTGTCACCCGGCTAGAGGCGCTGCCTCGTTCGTTTGCTGTCATAAATGTGATGACATTGACGGCGCTGCTGGTTGGACCACGCCTGCTTGTCCGTCTGTTCCAGGAAGGCCGTATCGCGTTTGATCCGATCCGGCGTGCCAAGGGCGTGCCTGTCCTTATCCTTGGAGACGGGGTGCAGGCAGACCTGCTTTTGCGCGCACTGGAAAGTGGTCGTGACGTGCGCATGCGTCCGGTCGGCATTATTACCATGGTTCCGGCAGCCGGCACCTCTCGCCTGCGCGGGGTACCGTTATTGGGCAGCGTGTCGCAACTGGATGACATTTGCGAAATGCTACAGGCCAGTGATGACCGGCCCCGACAAATCGTTCTGGCAGATGACCAGCTGACACCGGCTCAGATCAAAAATCTCGTCGACCTGGCAGCACCATTGGGCCTTGGCATATCACGGGTACCAAAGGTGACCGACCTGCAGCCGGGGACTGCGGCAGCAGCATTAAGGCCGCTGGCAATCGAGGATCTTTTGGGACGTCCGGCAACGGCGCTGGACATGTCGCCGGTTGAAACCTTGGTACGCGGACGGCGTGTATTGGTCACAGGTGCTGGCGGATCAATTGGTTCAGAACTGGTCCGGCAACTGGCCCGATTTGGTCCTGCGGCCATAACGCTGATCGATGCCAGTGAACTTGCACTTTATCAAATTGATGGTGAACTGGCCGGTGACTTTGGGGCGATCGCGCGCCAGTCACTTTTGATTGATGTGCGCGACCGTGCGCGATTGGTATCAGCATTTAATCTGGCGCGCCCTGAACTTGTATTTCATGCTGCTGCGCTGAAGCATGTGCCATTGGTTGAAGCCAATCCTATCGAAGGTGCAGCAACGAATATTCTGGGCACGGCAAACGTGGCGGATGCAGCCCGACAATGCGGCGCGCTGGCTATGGTGCTGAT
>CAISDR010000046.1 GCA_903884125.1 uncultured bacterium | reverse complement strand
CTGTTTTCGCCCGAAATCTATTTTCTAAGCCGCATGCCCGCACATATGGAAACCGGCGAGGTGATTACCGTTGTGATCATGGCACTGACGTTGTCACTGCTGGCGACCCTTTATCCGTCCTGGCGGGCAGCAAGGCTCGATCCGGTTGAGGCGCTAAGGTATGAGTGAACCGGCGCTGGTGCTGAACGCGGTCTGGCGTGTCTTTGCCCAGGGTGGCGGACGGCTGGAAGTTCTGCGCGGCGCCAGCCTGATCCTCGATCCCGGCGAGGTTGTCGGACTGATCGGTCCATCGGGTGCCGGTAAATCAACCCTGCTTCAGATTGCCGGCCTGCTGGAGCCGCCGGATTCCGGACGGGTCATCGTTTCAGGCCGCGATTGCGCAAAGATGGATGATGCCGAACGCACCGCCATGCGCCGCGAGGCTCTTGGCTTTGTCTATCAGTTCCATCATTTGCTGCCTGAATTGACCGCGCTGGAAAATGTGATCCTGCCCCAGCAGATTCTCGGCCGCAGCCACAAGGTGGCAAGGGTTCGCGCAACCGAGCTATTGACCAGACTTGGTCTGGCGGCCCGCCTTGACCACCGTCCGGCCCGGCTGTCCGGCGGCGAACAGCAGCGGGTTGCAATTGCCCGCGCGCTGGCCAATGGGCCGGGTGTTCTGCTGGCCGATGAACCCACCGGCAACCTCGACCCTAAGACCGCAGATCTGGTCTTTGACGAACTGGTGACCCTGGCCCGGCAGACCCGGGTGGCCGCCCTGATCGCCACGCATAACCCTGAACTTGCCGGTCGAATGGATCGTGTGGTCCGGCTGGCCGATGGGGTTCTGTTGGAAGCAAGTGCCGCCGATCTTTAGCAAAGTTGGAATCTGGAAGAAATTCCCGGCTTGACAAAAAAGAACAAATAGAGAACATTTAACTCCTGAACACAGGAGATACCTATGAACCGTTATCATTTGGACGGGCAATTCCTCAGTCCGGTCTCTGGCGGACACGGCACGCGTGACCCTTTCTGGGCACAATCCGTGCGCGATACGGTCTCGCTGACCCTGTTCCTGGTCTTAAGCTTTTCTGGCTTTGCGCTGATTCAGGTAGT
The DNA here is from genome assembly GCA_903884125.1 of uncultured bacterium. Classification (GTDB taxonomy): domain Bacteria; phylum Pseudomonadota; class Alphaproteobacteria; order CAISDR01; family CAISDR01; genus CAISDR01. Next base: position 998 of record CAISDR010000046.1, on the reverse strand, counting down.
CGGGTGGTCCTGACCGATTGGGCCTAGAACAACCCTGTGATGCGGCCGTCATTGTCGATGTCGATATTTTCAGCAGCTGGCACTTTAGGCAGGCCCGGCATGGTCAGGATGTCGCCGCAAATGGCGACAATGAATTCGGCGCCCGCTGCCAGCCGGATTTCGCGAATATGGACCAGATGACCGGATGGGGCACCCTTCAGCTTAGGGTCAGTGGAAAACGACATCTGGGTTTTGGCCATGCAGACTGGCAGATGCCCATAACCGTCTTCCTCCAGCCGGGTCAGCCGGGTCAGGGTCTTGGCATCTGCGGTGACATCCTTGGCACCATAGATTCGGGTAGCGATGGTACGTATTTTGTCCAATAGCGGCATGTCATCAGGGTAGAGGAACTTGGCTGGGGCTGTCGTGAAGTCCGCCAGCCGGATCACTTCAGCCGCAAGATCGCTGGCCCCAGCGCCGCCATCTGCCCAATGTCGCGCCATGATAACCTTTACGCCCAATGGGACCAGCCGGGCGCGAACTATTTCTATCTCCGCATCAGTATCCCGGGTGAAATGATTCAGCGCTACAACACAGGGCAGTCCAAAGGCATTGGTCATGTTGGACACATGCCGTTCCAGATTGGCAAGCCCGCGTTCAAGGGCCGGGCCATCGGGGTCGTTTACCTGTGCCAGGGGGGCACCGCCATGGAATTTTAGCGCGCGCAGGGTTGCTACCACGACGGCGACCGAGGGAAATATTCCGGCTTTGCGGCACTTGATGTCGATGAATTTCTCGGCCCCCAGATCAGCGCCAAAGCCTGCCTCTGTCACCACATAATCGCCTAATGCCAGCCCGGCGCGGGTAGCGATCAGTGAATTGCAGCCATGGGCGATATTCGCAAAGGGGCCGCCGTGCAAAAGGGCCGGATTGCCTTCCAGGGTCTGGACCAGATTTGGTTTGATGGCATGTTTCAACAGCGCGGCCATCGACCCCTGGGCCTTTAGTTCTCGGGCTGT
>CAISDR010000045.1 GCA_903884125.1 uncultured bacterium | reverse complement strand
GTTCCTTAAGTCTATCGCGTTCGACCATCGAACGCATGATCATTAAGCCCCCCGGCAATGGCTGCTTGACGGCCAAAAAAAGGTTTAATTGCGGCAGCTGATTTTTTTAAAACACTGAAAATATTATATTATTTTCAAATTCTGCCATTGGGGACACAATTTCGCCGAAAATGAGTTTGGATTGGGCATAATGACGTGGGCAATGCACACCAAAGCGATTCATAAAGGTCGCCGGAAATGATTAGCCTCGATAGATCAAAGACAAGTAAGGTTTATGCGTATGACCTATGGATCACGATCAACGCCATATACACCCCATTCCTCGACGGGTCGCATGGCGCCGGATAACAGGCCACTGCTGGCCGACGACGAGCCTTTGGATTGTGAAGTCTTCAATCCAGATGGCACGTCAAAATTTCTTATTCTATGCGACCACGCCAGTGCTGCGGTGCCGCGCAGCCTTCACAATCTGGGGCTTTCGGAACAGCAACTGAACGATCATATCGGCTGGGATCCTGGCGCTGCTGCATTGACGCGCGGTCTGGCGGGCATGCTTAATGCGACTGCAATTCTTTCCCGCTGGTCACGACTGGTCATTGACTGCAATCGGCCGCCAGGATCATCGCAATCAATTCTCGCGATTTCCGATGGCGTGCGGGTTGCGGGCAATGAAAAGCTGACGCCCGACCAGATTCGGGCCCGCGCGGATTCGGCTTTCTGGCCCTATCACAATAAAATTTCGTCGGTTCTTGATGAACGCCAGAAGGATCATCGTCCAACTGTCATCGTCTCAATGCATTCATTTACACCGGTGCTGAATGGAAACCGGCGCCCATGGGAAATCGGATTTCTGTATGGACAGGATGACAGTCTGGCTCAGGAACTGATGCAATGGCTGAAACGGGAGCGCCCTGACCTGAAGATCGGGGACAATCAGCCTTATCAGGTGCGGCAGGGGAGTGACTATGCAATTCCGGTTCATGCGGAATTGCGCGGCCTGTATTCGGTGCTGATTGAAATGCGCAACAACGAAATTGCCAATGAAATTGGCATGATGTTCTGGACATCCATGCTAGCAGAAGGACTTAAGTCAATTGAACCAAAGCTGCGGTTTATTTCGCCGAAGTCCCTGAAATAATATGGACGCAAATGCATCGAAATTCCTGGAAACCGGGCGCGTATTCCTGCGGATCGGACTGTTGAATTTCGGCGGGCCTGCTGCCCAGATCAGCCTGATGCATCGCATTCTTGTATCTGAAAAGCAGTGGCTGACCGAGGAGGAATATACACACGCACTTAATGTCGCAATGCTGCTGCCCGGCCCGGAAGCCTTACAGGTTGCTATTTATGCCGGATGGCTGCGGCATGGCATTCGTGGTGGACTGATTTCAGGACCGCTTTTCATCCTGCCGGGTTTTGTCGTCATTATGGCTTTGTCCGTACTTTACGCGACATCTCAGCAGGTGCCCATAATGTCCGGCCTGTTTTTAGGCATTCAGGCGGCTACCATCGGAATTGTCATCGAAGCACTTTTCAAGGTCGCAGGCCGTGCGCTGAAGGGCACCGTGCAGGGGTTGATTGCCCTGACCGCTTTTTGTCTTTTAAGTCTGGACCTGGTTCCATACGGAGCGATCGTTGCGATGGCTGGCTTTGCAGGCTATTTCCTGATCAGGTCCCAACCGCCGACACAAATATGGCAAAGTGAAACGCCGAGCAACGCGCGAAGCCCGAATGGAGCCCTGTCTGTTGTGATCTATCATGGCGGTATCTGGCTTTTGATATTTGGCTGCATTGTTCTTTTTGCCGGACGGCAATCAGTCTATTTCGAGTTATTCACGTATTTCAGTCACCTGGCATTTGTCGCTTTTGGTGGTGCCTATGCGATGTTGTCGGCAGTTACCTTAACCGCTGTGACCGACTTCCGATGGTTGAGTGCAGATGCCATGGTTACAGGACTGGGGCTTGCCGAAACCACCCCCGGTCCCCTTGTTCTGGTATTGTGCTTTGTGGGTTTTCAGGCCGCCGCAAATCAGGGGATTGGCGCTGGCCTGTTAGGTGGAGCAATCACGGGGCTGGCATTATTCCTGCCGTCATTTCTTTTCATTTTTCTTGCTGCCCCTCATCTGGAACGACTGCGATCAATACCTGCACTTACATCTGCACTTTCAGGGATAACCGCTGCGGTTGTTGGCGTTATTGGACACCTGTCAATTTGGTTCGGCCTGCATTTTCTGTTCCGGTCAGTGTCAACTATTACGCTTTTCAACTATGGACGGGCCGCCATGCCGGATATTTCGACCCTCAATCCCATTGCGCTCTGGCTTGCAGCGGTTTGTGCCTTTGTACTTTTCAGAACCCGATTCGCACTTGCGGGCAGCCTGGCCACCGGGGCAGCACTTGGCGCGCTGGCAGGGCTTTTAGGCGGCTAAACTGACTTGTAGGATTGGCCAACAGGTCCTATACAGTCGGCTTCCATGACATCCATTCGGCCACCCGAGGGCAAAGCCCCCCAATCGCCACAAGCCCGGTTCCCCCATCGCCATCTTTTGGGCATACAGGGCCTGTCCCCTGTCGATATCACGACCATTCTTGATCTGGCCGACACCTATGTGGACCAGAACCGCCAGGTCGACAAAAAATCAGCCGTCCTGCGCGGTCGAACCCAGATCAATCTGTTTTTTGAAAGTTCAACCCGGACCCAAAGTTCATTCGAACTGGCTGGCAAAAGGCTGGGCGCTGATG
>CAISDR010000044.1 GCA_903884125.1 uncultured bacterium | reverse complement strand
GTCGCCAGCACTCTACCCCGATGGCGGTTGGTATTATGCCGCAGAAACAAATGGCGGCAGTGGCTTTGGTCTTGAGGCCAGTTCGACTACGGCCAGCGGTGCGATAAATTTCACAGCGTTCATCTATGACGATTCTGGCGCACCGGTCTGGTATGCCGCTGTTCTGACAGCATCGAAAACAACGCCCGGCCCCGGCCAGCCCTGGGTTTATTCCGGTGTACTTAATGCTGCATCGATTTCCACCACCACCACAACAACAGCAACGGGCACGACCAATACCATCAGCCAGTCCCTAAAGGCGCTTGGTAATCTGACCCTGCAAGTGCCGCAAAAGCCACAACCGTCAGCAACAACACCAACGCCGCCGGTTCCACCGATCAGCCTGATCTGGCCGAAAGAGCTTGGTGGTAAATCCCTGTCGCTGCTGCGGTTCCCTATTGATGGTAAAGCGGTTGCGCCGCCTGTCGCGCAGGCTTTGCCACAAAATGGTTTTTGGGCAACAGCTAGGCCCGAAACAGGCAATCTGTTGTTTGAATGTCAGGCCAGTTTGTGTTTTGCAGGCCATTACACCTATCGGGCCAATGGCAGCGCCGTCTGGTATATGGCAATAGGCAACCTGTCGTCGGACGGTAAGGGTTTTAACGCACCGCTGTATGAAGTCTCGGGCGGCCCGACTTTCACCTATCCCGGTGGTGCGCTGAGCCTGATCCAGCGGTCAGCGATACAATTGCGTTTTTCCGATCCCGCTACCGGCACCCTGACGCTGGGCAACGCCAGTGCAGTGCCGATGACGCGATATATCGCCTATTGATGTGCCGATTGCGGAATTACCCTGGTGCCTGACAATTCTGGTTGCGCGGAAGTCTGCCTTAAAGCTTAAATCCGTGGTCCGAAAGAATACCGATGATATCGCGAACACGCGCCGCCCATGAATGCCGTTCGAGGGCAATCTGTTTTGCGCGCTCTGTTTTTTCCGCCACATTCTCGCCGGATCGGATCTGTCTGATCGCCATGCGCAGGCTGGTTGCATCATTATAATACCAAAGGCTGTTTCCAAACTCGGCTTCCAGAAATTTTGTTTTGGTGGTGATAACCGGACATCCGATAGCAGCGGCCTCGAGGATGCGTTCGGACGCTGAATAATAGCTTGCGGTTGAATTGATCAGGAATGTTGCCTGACCCATAAGCGACATGACCTGATCGTTATCCATCGACCCCAGAAAGCGCACGCGGCCTGATCCAGAATAAAGGTGATCCCATCCCACACCGCACACCACACAATCTTCATCCGGTATCAGCGCCTCGACAGTGTTGACCCGACCACGGAAATAATAGCCGCGGTCAAATTCTGCGATGAGATGCAACGGTGTAATTCCATTCTGAAACCGCGCACCCGGCGGTGTCAGATCAAACAGTGATTTTCGCCAGTGCCTGTTCACCCGTTCATGCATTTTCTTTAGTTCTGTGCGCACTTCCTTGGGGAAATTAGACCAGAGCTGCTCATAAAAATCCGGCGGGGGTGGATTGCCACCCATCGCCGGATGATTGTTCAGATTTGCAACAAAGAGGCCAAATGGCTCTTTGTGTTCCGGCACACTCTTTTGTAATTCCGGATCGACGCCCTGAATCAGCGTTGCAAAATGGCCCTGATTACCAAGATATCTCGGAGCCGCGTTTGTAAAATCATCACTGATGAAGGTGATTATCGCCTTAGGGAAATGAGCAAGCATGTCTTTCATTGGCAGATAGCCGAATGCGGGATGATCAAATCCATAAAAAAACATAGGTATACGCTGCTGCGTGCACCGTTCGCCAAATTGATAGAGCGCGTCATTGTACATGCCGACACTAAGGATCAGGCTCACCTGATTTTCCTCGATGTCACTGTTAAACTGCAGGGTGCTGTCCAGATCGCTTAAATTGACTCTGGCTACATTGTGGCCTGCTGTGTGAAATGCAGCGGCAATCTCGTGACCCATCCGGGAAATAGTGTTTTGACCAGTCCGGGCATCTAGGACGTAGATTTTTCGCATCACAATCTAACTTCTGACAATATGATGTTGACGTCACGACATACTGCATTTCGCATTGCGGGCTAGATGGATACCAAGCGCAGGGCAATGGAACAGGGCCAAAGGCTCAACCTGCACTAATGGCAGATCGGCTGGGATATCAGATCAGGGTTATTGGCGTCTGCACGTGATGCTGGTGAGTTCGTCTTTGCCGCCTGACGGTGGAACATTGCTTTTTCCAAAAGGTCGAAAGCGCGCACACCCAGATGAACAAAGGCCACGCCGATTTCACCGGTTTCGGGACATTGCCGGGCGATACGGGCAATGGCAAATACGGGTTCCGCCTCGCCTTGTGCGTTCATGATATGGCTGATGAAGAATTCTTCGTCCAACTGCAGGTCGGGTCCGGGGATTGACGCAACCCGAAAGCCGCCAAACCCCCAATCGCGTGTTTCAACCGGAGCACCGTCGATCACCAGCGTTAGCGGTCGGGAAAAGCGATTGTCCTGACGCTTGTGGTTTTCTTCGCCAATGGGGATCAAACGAAAAGTCATGTCCAGACTCCCTTTTGCTCAAGGCTTTCGCCAGGCGATGCCATAATAAGGGCAAGTTTCTTAAGTCTCCGTGAACGATTTTGGTAAATTATGGACCCCTGATCGAAACGGTCCGGGTGCCCATCTCGTGCCTGGAAGTATAAAAAGGCAATTGAGCCATGCACAAGCTGCATTCAAGGCGCCGAATTTTCGGCCTGACGTCGTTGACTTTTTCGCTGCTGGCAGCCTCGGTCCTGGGGAATACCGCAGAGGCGGCGCCACCTGCGCCCAAAGAGCCCAGTGCCAAAGAAATCGCGGCCAAAGAAGCTGCCGCAAAAGCGAACGCCTTAAAGGATGCTATTGATCGCGTGGACGAAAACCGGGTTGATGACCATGTCATTGCTACCATCCGCGCCGGTGCGGAAGCAGGCTCTGGCCCGGCGGCTCAGCGCCTTGGCTACCTCTATCTGTCGGGGGTGGGCATGGAGATGAACTATCCCCAGGCCTATCTCTGGTATTGCGTGGCGGCTTTGCGCAACGTGCCGTTTGCAGTTGATACCGCCTTCAAAGTCTTTAATCGCATGACCCCTTCGGCCAGGGTTTTTGCCGAAAATCTGATTTCAACCCGGCTGACCACGTCCGAAATCGCGCGACTTATTGCCATGCGGCCACCCAACGTCCCTGCAACGAGTTCAAATCCCGGTTCAGATGGGGGCTCGACATCCGGTGATTCGCCCAGCAAATAAGGGTGCACAGACTCGGAACATAATTATTCGCGAATTGCAGGGGATTATGCGCCGGGATAGCTTATGCCTGTTGGCTGATTGATGTTTTGAATGGGATTAGCCTGGTGAACCGTCGCTTTATGGTATCGATGCTTTTGTCTGGTGCGGCGGCAGCACTTCTGCCCATGACCAGTGCTGCCCAATCCAGCCTGTCCAAATCCAATCCGGCAAAATCTCCGCCAAAACCACCACCGAAAAGGGCAGTGATTGTGCTCGATCCCGGTCATGGGGGCCGCGATCCCGGTGCGATCGGCTCGCGCGGGACCATGGAAAAGAATGTAACACTGGCTCTGGCCCATGAGGTAAAAGCAGCTTTAAGCGTTCGTCCGGATCTGGTGATCTCGATGACACGGGATTCCGATATCCTGCTACCGCTGCCGCAGCGGGTTCTGATCGGACAGCAGCGGGATGCCGACCTGTTTGTTTCATTGCATGCAGACGCAACACCCACCCCAAAGGCGCGCGGGCTTTCTATCTACACCCTGTCAGAGGACGCGTCCGATGATCTGGCCAGCGATCTGGCAGAAAGGGAGAACAAAGTCGACGTGCTTTATGGTGTTGATCTGAACCATATGGAAAAGGATGTGGCCGACGTGCTGATTGATCTGGCGCGCCGCAGATCGCATGCGGCATCCAATACCGCACGGCGGCGACTGATAAAGGGTCTGGCAGGCAAGACAAGGCTTCTGGAAAATCCGATGCG
>CAISDR010000043.1 GCA_903884125.1 uncultured bacterium | reverse complement strand
GGTGATTCGACCAAGCATTTATGCGCGGAAACCAGATTTTCCGGCGGTATCTATGAACTGTTTATGGGACAATGCGATCTGGTCGCAGCATTGCATCCAACCCGGTTTGAAAATATCCGGATTGTTCCTTCAACCTATGATCTGGCTGGCATTGAAGTGCAGCTTGCCAGCCAGCTATCCAATACAGATGACTGGCAGACCCTTTTGCGCCGGGCCATCCAATCGGCCGTTGATCAGTTAGATGTGGATTTCATTGTTATTGACTGTCCACCAGGGCTCGGTTTCCTGCCGGTTAACGCGCTGGCAGCTTCGGACGCTGTCCTTATTCCGGTAACCGCAACGCCGCTAGCCTATGACGGCCTGATGCGGACATTGCCGATCATTGATTATATCCGGGGACGCTTCAACAAGGCGCTTCAATTGCACGGAATCCTTTTAACCCTGGTGGGCCGCGATATGGTCGGGCGCAAAACCGTTGCACGACTGAAAGAAAATTTTGCCAAGGACATGTATGCCACCGAAGTGCCGCTGGATGATGCCGTGGTTGAAGCAAGCGGACACCGGCTGCCGGTCAGCGTCTTTGCCCCCAAATCACGTGCCAGCATCAGTTACCTGAATGCAGCGGTTGAATTTATCGAACGCCAGGACCTGATCAGGCGCAGGCGCGCAGGCGTTCCGGGTGATCCACCGAAACGGCCCATGGCCGATCTGAAATCCATGGCACAGGCTGGCCTTGTAGCACTGCATGAAAGCCATGGTCAGGTTGCCCGCGATGGTCAGGCATTGAACGAAAACCGCCGGGCGCTGCAGGCCAAATTGTCATCAGGGCGCAGTCTGGGCCAAAGCCTTCATTTCTGGCTGGTCAACGCCGCAATTTATTACCGTACGCCGTTTTTCATTCTGCTGATTTTGGGCCTTTTGCTCAGCCTGTTCGGACTGGCCAGCGCTATACTTGTTCTGTTCCCGCCCGCGCGATAAATGCCCGCAGGAAAATTGTAACGGATGATTACAAAGCATTCATTGAATGAATGTAACCATCTGTAAAAACATAATTTTATCAACCCCAAGGCTTTGTCCCGCAATAGCCAGTCATAACTCTTTTGTGGCAGGCCAAGGATTGCTTGGGCATTGTCATCATCATGATCGGCCAATCCTGCCGGTCGCGGTTGCCAGGAGAATAAAATGTCCGATCACGGAAAACCAGTCAGCACCTTTGGCTACCTTGGCATCATGCTGGGCCTTGGTGTGATTGGCTGTCTTGGCCTGACATCGCGCCCGGCGCTGGCCGAAAGCGAAACCCGACCGCTCGGATCTTTTTCAAAACTTCAGATCTCAACAGGTGTTACCGGCACCGTCGTTTGCGGATCGCCTGCACGTGCGGTCGTGACCGCCGATCCTGCATCCGGCATTCAGCGGCTGAAAACGGAAATCGATGGTAATACGCTGACAATCCGTTATCGCGGCATGGGATTTTGGTCGGGCTCCGCCTCGGTCGTGATCACAACTCCTGACCCACTGGAAGCGATTGAAGCAAGTTCGGGCAGTGCGCTGAAAGTGGAAGGCTGTTCTTTATCGCCCAGTCAGCTGGCGATACAGGCATCGTCCGGGGCCAGCCTGACAATTGGCGACGGTAGATCCGCCCGGGTGGAAATCCGTGGATCATCGGGTGCCAGCATTTCAGCAAACGACCTGCATGCCGATGCATCACAGATCGAGGCATCATCAGGTGCGAGCATCAAGGCATGCAAGTTGCGCGCATCGACTTCACACGCTTCATCCGGTGCCAGCATCACGACAGCAAAGGACAGTGCAAACAGGGCGGAGACATCATCCGGCGGTTCGATCAGCGACAGTGGCTGCTAGGACAATCAGGCCAGTCGCGCCAGCATTTCGCCGAGCCGGGTTACGGTTGCTTCGAATTCTGCACGACGCTCACGGTTTTCTTCGACCACGTCTTCCGGGGCCTTGGCCAGAAACGCCTCGTTTGAAAGTTTTGCATCAACCTTGGCAATTTCGGCCCGCGCCTTTTCTACTTCTTTGGCAAGCCGTGCGCGTTCCTTGGCCACGTCGATGAATTCAGCAACCGGCAGGATCGCCACAGCTTCAGCATGCAGGATTTGCTACGCACCATCAGGTGCGTGATCCAGCAGTGAAATATCGCCCAGTCGCGCCAGACGTAAAATCAGGTCACGATGACGTATCAACCGCGCTTTTGATATCTCGCCTGCCCCTTTGACGGCCAATGGAATCTGCGCGCCGGCAGGCACGTTCATTTCAGCGCGCACGGATCTTATTGAAGTGATCAGGCGAATGACCCAGTCAATTTCGGAATCTGCCGCCGGGTCCTGGTCATCGACTTTTGGCGCTGGCCAGTCCTGCGCCATAAGGAACGTGCCTTCGGCGCCGGCGCCTGTGCGCGCCCATAATTCTTCGGTGACAAACGGGGCCAGCGGATGCAGCACAATCAGGATACGGTCCAGAATATGTACCGCCGTCGCGCGGGTTTCAGTCCGACCATTGCTTTCATCGCCTTGCAGAAACGGCTTTGCAAATTCAAGATACCAGTCGCAATAACTGCCCCAGACAAAGGAATAAAGTGCGCTGGCCGCTTCATTGAATCGATGGTCGTCCAGTGCGGCTGTGACCTTTATTTCACAGCGTGCCATCTCGCCCAGTATCCAGCGATTGATTGTCTCTTTTGCATCGCGCGGGTTGAAAGCCGGATCGCGGACGCATTGGTTCATTTCCACAAACCGGGCCGCATTCCATAATTTGGTGATGAAATTGCGATAGCCTTCAACGCGCGGGCCGGACATGCGGATATCCCGCCCCTGCGCCGTTGCCATGGCAAGGGTGAAGCGCAGGGCATCGGCCCCGTATTCATCAATCAGTTCCAGCGGGTCGACCACATTGCCTTTGGTCTTGGACATTTTCTGCCCGCGTTCATCCGTCACGCGCGCATGGATCAGCGTGGTGGCAAACGGTGCTTCCCCCATGAAGTGGAAGCCCATCATCATCATCCGGGCGACCCAGAAAAAGATGATGTCGAACATTGTGACCAGCGTGGTGGTGGGATAATAGCGGGCAAGTTCCGGTGTCTTGTCCGGCCAGCCCAATGTGGAAAACGGCCAGAGTGCGGATGAAAACCAGGTGTCCAGAACATCTTCATCCTGAACCAGCGGCATATCCTTGCCATAATGGTTCAGCGCTTTTTCTTTAGCCCCTGCTTCATCTTCGGCAACAAAGATTTCACCATCAGGGCCATACCATGCCGGAATACGATGGCCCCACCACAACTGGCGCGAAATGCACCAAGGCTGAATATTGCGCATCCATTCGAAATAGATGCGTTCCCAGTTCTTGGGCACAAAGCGCATGCGCCCATCTTCGACCGCAGCAATTGCCGGTGCCGCCAGCGTTTTGGCATCGCAATACCATTGATCGGTCAACATCGGTTCAAGAACGACCGTCTTCGTTTTCTCATCATGGGGCACGGAATGGGTCCATGGTTCAACCCGGTCCAGCACACCTAATGTTTCCAGATCCGCCACGATCTTTTTACGCGCTTCGGTTCGATCCAGCCCGCGATAGGCAACCGGTGCCAGATCATTGACCCGGCCTTTAGTATCCAGAATACCGATGACTTCAAGCCCGTGGCGTTTGCCAACTTCAAAGTCGTTGAAATCATGGGCTGGTGTAATCTTGACGGCACCTGACCCGGTTTCCGGATCAGCATAATCGTCACCAACAATCGGAATACGTCGCCCGACCAATGGCAGGATCACATGCCGCCCGATCAGATGCTGATAACGCGGATCGCCCGGATGCACGGCAACGGCACTGTCGCCCAGCATGGTTTCCGGCCGTGTCGTGGCAACGGTGATGAACTGATCATCAGCGCCTTCGACCGGATAGCGCAAATGCCAGATCTGGCCTTTGACCTCGATCATCTCTACTTCAAGATCGGATACCGCTGTTTCAAGCCGCGGGTCCCAATTGACCAGCCGCTTGTCTTTATAAATCAACCCCTGCCCGTGCAGCGTAACGAAGACTTTGCGCACAGCGCGCGACAGGCCTTCGTCCATGGTAAATCGTTCACGGCTCCAGTCACAACTTGCGCCCAGACGACGCAACTGCTGTGTGATCGCACCACCTGATTGCGCCTTCCATTCCCATACTTTTTCGATGAAGGCCTCGCGGCCCAGAGCCTGGCGGGTCGTCTGTGATTTTGCCAGTTCGCGTTCGACCACCAGTTGGGTGGCGATGCCAGCATGATCAAGGCCCGGTTGCCAAAGGACATCGCGTCCGCGCATGCGTTCGAACCGCGCCAGAATATCCTGCAATGAATGGTTCAGCGCATGCCCGATATGCAGGGTGCCGGTAACATTGGGCGGCGGCATCGCAATGCAAAAGGGGACGGCGCCGGGTTTGGCCCCGGCACCGGCTTTAAAACAACCCGCCTGTTCCCAGGCCTGGTAAAGCCGGGCTTCGACGTCCTGCGGCCGATAGGTTTTGTCCAGCATCGGCAACCTCGCGATGGCAAATAAGCTTGGGACCCAAGGGTGTTACACCCCAAAGGCCCGGTTAAGAGACGAGAAAATTCAAAACGAAGTGAAGCGCTATTTGCGTCCGCGAGCCAGCCGGGCGATTTCCTGATCGACCATACGTTCGACCAGATTGGGCAATTCGCGGTCCAAATATTCCCGAAGCATCGGGCGCAACATATCTTCCACCAGCTCCTCAACCGTCCGGGGACCCCCTGGACCATAGGTCAACAGACCCTTTAGTTGAAGGAAGGCAGCACTTGCCTGTTCGGACTCACGCTTGGACATCAGGCCTTCGCCGGGCTCCAGCGGCGGAAGACGCCGAACCGGTTCATCAAACAATGGATCAGGACGGCGTGGTTCGACGACTTCGGTCAATTCCAGCTCGTCTTCTTCCATCGGGCGGCGATAGACCGGTGGGGGTGCCATCACCACGGGCTCCGGATCGGGCTCGGGTTCAATGTCCCAGTCCTCCGGCTCCGGCTCAGGTTCCGGTTCAAACATGACTTCGGGTTCAGGCGGCGGC
>CAISDR010000042.1 GCA_903884125.1 uncultured bacterium | reverse complement strand
TCCATCGCCGAACAGATTTTTGAACAGGCGGAAAAATTCGCAGGCTATGGCTTCAACAAAAGTCATGCGGCAGCCTATGCACTGGTCGCTTATCAGACTGCCTATGTGAAGGCGAATTACCCGGTCGAGTTTATGGCGGCGTCCATGTCGCTCGACCTGTCGAATACGGATAAATTATCAACCTTCCGCCAGGAGCTGGCGCGGGCGGGGATCAAACTTTACCCACCCGATATCAATAAATCCGAGGCGGATTTTACCGTTGATGACGGTGCCATCCGTTATGCGCTGGGCGCTGTGCGAAATGTGGGATTTCAGGCCATGGCCGATCTGGTGATCGAGCGTCAGGCCAACGGCCCCTACAAGGATATTTTTGATTTTGCCAAGCGTATGGACCCGCGCCAGATCAATCGCCGGTCATTAGAAAATCTGGCCAAGGCCGGTGCTTTTGATGGTCTGAATAAAAACCGTGCGCAGGTCATGTCAGCGGTCGAACAGATGATTGGTGAAGCCGCGCGTGCAGCCGATGATCGCGCCAGTAAACAGGTCAGTCTGTTCGGCGGCGCGGATTCCGCAGCCGATCTGGGGGCCATATCATCTCCACTTGCCAGGGTAGATGACTGGCTGCCCACAGACCGGCTGAACTATGAGTTTGAGGCAATCGGTTTTTACCTGTCGGCGCACCCGCTGGATGATTACATGCCCGCGCTTCGTCGGGGACGGGTATCAACTTTTGGTGAACTGGTTGCCAAAGGGGCGAAGTCTGGTTCTATCCGCGGTCAGATAGCCGGAACAGTGGTCAAGGTTCAGGAACGCAAATCGGCAAAAGGAAATCCATTTGCCTTTGTTGCCCTGTCTGACCCCAGCGGGCTTTATGAGGTGACTTTGTTTTCGGATGTGCTGGTTACCGCCCGCGAACATCTGGTGGCTGGCAAATCTCTGGTGCTTCAGGTCGAGGGCCAGGTTGAAGGCGATCAGCCGCGCTTGCGTGCCCAGAGCGTCAAGCCGGTCGATGGCGTGGTGGCTGCGAATGCAGCCGGTGGTCTGAAAATTTTTCTGGATCAGCCGGATGCGCTACCTAGCCTTAAAACCCGCCTGGGCGAACGCGCCGGTCGTGGCAAAGGTACAGGCAAAGTATCGCTGGTGCTGTTGCTGGACAATGGCAGGCGGGAAGTGGAAATGGACCTGCCCGGAACGTTTCTGGTCTCGCCACAAGTGCGCGGAGCTTTGAAATCACTGGCCGGTGTACTGGACGTTCACGAAGTCTAGCCATAATGCCTGACAGTGATGACTATCTGGTCGGTCGCTTGCTGGGAAGAAAAACGCAACTACGCAACTACGCCACCAGGCAACCATGCAACACACGTTTTTGAATTTAGACAGTAGCGTCAGGACGCCGCTAAAATTCATCTGCGTCGCAGCACCGAAATGTAACAACCGCAACGAGCAAGATGCTCGCATTGATTCTAATTCGCGTATTGAATGAAAGTTGAATTTCAATACGTTTGAAATTGTTTTTTTGGATACTGACAAGGCACCCCCCGCTAGTTCGCGGAATTGGCGTTTTTCAGCAGGTCGCGTATTTCGGTCAGCAAAGTTTCCGTCTTTGTCGGCCCTGCCGGTGTATTTACCTTTATAAATCGGTTCAACTGTTTGATCAGCATAAAGATCGCGGCAGCAATGATCAGAAACCGGATCACAGCATTGGCAAACAGCCCGAAATTCAATGTAACAGCACCAGCGGCCCTTGCTGCGGCGAGCGAGTTATAAGTACCGTCACCTTTCAGCGTCAGAAAGAAGTCGCTGAAATCCAGTCCGCCAAGCAACAGACCCAGTGGTGGCATCAATACGTCGCTGAC
>CAISDR010000041.1 GCA_903884125.1 uncultured bacterium | reverse complement strand
TCGTTACATCAAGTGCAGTGGTAGGCTCGTCAAAAATAATGACCTTCGGATTGGTCATCATCGCCATTGCCGCCATGGCCCGCTGCAATTGTCCCCCGGATACTTCGAAAGGATAGCGCGCCAGGAATCCTGATGGATCGGGAATGTCCATCTGAGCCAGCAGGTCAATGGCCCGTGCCTTAATCTGGGATCGATCTGCATTGGGCATGCGCAGACTGACCTCACAGATTTGAATACCGAGATTCAATGCTGGATTAAATGATTGGGCGGCACTTTGCGCGATATAGGCAATGTCGTCACCCCGCAGGGCGTTCAAGCGGTCCTTGCTGATTTTGCGTAGGTCAATGCCATCAAACATAATCGCACCACCGGAAATATCACAGCCCGGTCGCGCATAGCCCATGGCGCATAGGCCAATCGTTGACTTTCCCGCACCAGACTCTCCGATCAGTCCCAATATCTCACCCCTGTTCAGGGTCAGGCTGATATCATCGACGATAGGGCGAGCCTTGGGGGTGTTTTGACGTGAAACGCGCAGCCCGCGAATATCCAGGATCGGTTTCATGCAGCCCCCTGACTGGCATCGCGCAGCCGCAGCAGCCAGTCAGCCACAAAATTGACACCAACGGTCAGCAGGGCAATCGCCCCAGCGGGCAAAAGCGGAGCGAGCAATCCCAGATTGATCACGTCGGCATAGTCCTTAACCATGCTGCCCCAGTCTGCATTGGGCGGCTGAACGCCCAAGCCCAGAAAGCTTAACGCTGCGACAAACAGAAATGTGAAACAGAACCGCAATCCAAACTCGGCAATCAGAGGTGACAGTGCATTGGGCAGAATTTCTGCGCGCATGATCCACCAGAAATTTTCACCGCGCGCGCGGGCTGCATCAACAAATTCCATCTCGACCAGCCCCAGGGCCACTGATCGTGTTAATCGAAAGACCTTGGTTGAATCAATCAAAGCGATGGTCACGACCAGCACGTAAAGATCGCTGCCCAGCCCGGACAGGATGATAAACACAAAGATCAGGGTCGGTATCGACAACATCAGATCAACAAGTCGGCATAGAACCAAATCGATCCAGCCACCGACCACCGCCGCCAGCAAACCGCTGCTTACCCCGATCACAAAGCATAAGCAGGTAATGGCGATAGATAATCCGATGGACACGCGGCCACCATAAAGCAATCGGCTTAACAGATCGCGACCCAGATTATCCGTACCCAGCCAATGCGCCCCATCTATCGGCCCCCAGGCATCGCCAACGATTTCCGCTTCGCCAAAAGGGGCCAATAAAGGTGCGAAAATGGCCAGGAACACATAGGTCAAGATGATGGCAAAACCAAGGGCCGCCAGAAAATCCAGCTTGTGACCAAACAGTGTGATGGTCATTGGGTCTGCCGCCTCAGGCGCGGGTTGGCGATGATCGTGATCATATCCGCCAAAAGATTAAGTCCGATAAAGGCCGTGGCGAAAATCATCCCGCAGGCCTGAACTACCGGCACGTCATGCTTGCCAACCGCATCGACCATCAACTGACCAAGGCCGGGATAGACAAAAACCGTCTCAACCACAACCACGCCAACAACCAGATAACCCAGGTTCAGGGCGATCACGCTGACAATTGGTGCTAATGCATTGGGCAGGGCATGGCGCGAGATGATCTGCCATTGGGGCAGACCTTTCAGTATGGCCATTTCGATAAAGGGTCGTTCCATAATCGACAGGACCGCAGTCCTTGTCATGCGCAGCATATGCGCAAGAGTGCCAAGAACCAGCGTGATCATGGGTAACAGCGTTAAAATAAGGCGAGGCCCAAGTTCTGTATCCGGTGCCACATTTGCCAGACTGGGCAACAGCCCAAGATCCACGGCCAGAATCTTGATCAACAGATAGGCCAGAAAGTATTCCGGAAATGAAATCGCCATCAGTGATCCCACATTGGCAATGCGGTCAATCCATCGTCCCTGATAGAGTGCTGTGATCAGCCCCAGACCGAGCGCCAGTGGTACTGCGACCAGAGCGGCATATGTCGCCAGAAAAATCGTGTTGGCCAGACGCGGGGCGATTTCAGTTGCCACATCCTGATCATTGGTCAGTGACCTGCCCAGATCACCATGTGCCAGCTTTTCAACCCAACCCATAAATCGCACGGTCGCGGGCTGGTCCAGCTTCAGATCCAGGCGAAGCTGGGCCAGTGTTTCCGGGGTTGCATTATTCTGCAGAATGGACCCGGCAAGGTCACCGGGCAGAAGTTCGGTGCCCGCAAAAATCAGCACCGATGCCGCCATCAGAGTCAGCACGGCCGCTACCAGTTTTTTTCCCAGAATAATCAGCATGATTTCATGCGCCAAGCCAGGCCTTTTCCAGAATGCGCCCGTTGCAGAAGTCATACAGGCCATGAGGTGTGATACCACCGACTTTGCGGTGATGCCCGTCCAGATAATCGCGAAAGATCGGAATAACCGCACCGGCATTATGCGAAATCAGTTCCTGCATGTCCCGAATCAGCGGCTGGCGCTTTTCAGGATCGATTTCACCGCGCGCTGCATTCAGCACCTGATCAAATCTTGGGTCGTTGTAATGGCTGAGATTCCAGGGTGCGCCGCTTTCATATCCTACGGCCAGCATCTGGGTCGCCGATGGCCGCCCGCCCCAATAGCTGACAACGCAAGACCCTTTGAGCCAGACATTGGTCCAAAAGCCGTCAGCCGGTTCGCGTTTGACGTCGATCTTCAAGCCAGCTTTGACGCCAGATGCCTGATAGAGCGTCGCCAGATCTACGGCACCATTGAATGCGCCATCGGATGTCTGCATCAGCACATGCATGTCACTTAAGCCCGCCTTGGCCAAAAATGATTTCGCGCGGTCAGGATCGTAAGCGATCTGTGGCAGGTCTTTGTTAAAAAATGGACTGGAGGGGGCGATCGGATGATCATTGCCTACAGACCCCAGGCCGCTGAACAGCGTCTTTAGAATCTGTTGGCGATCAATGCCATATTTCATGGCCTGACGAAAATCGGGGTTGTCAAACGGGGCGCGGTCACAGGTCATGGCAATAATCGGGTGCCATCCGGCGGGCGAACGTGCGACCACATGATTGGGGCTGCGTGCCAGAAGACTAACAGTCTTGGGGTCGACCCGGTTTATTGCATCGATCTGGCCAGAAATAAGTGCGCTCAGCCGGGCGCTGGAATCACCGATGACAGTAATTTCCGCGCCATCCAGAAATCCGCGATCGGCTTTCCAGTAATCGCGCGTCCGTTTCAAAACTGCGCGCACGCCCGGATCGAAACGGTCAATTACCATAGGGCCTGTACCGATTGGCTTTGACCAGTCGCTATGACCTTCCGGTACCATCATCAGATGGTAATCGGTCAGCACGGCGGGGAATTCTGCATCCGCGGCCCGTAGGGAAATCGTGATCTGCTGGTCACCGGACTTTTTAATGTCGGCCACATTCTTCATCACGGTGGCCGCACCGGATCGGGTCTCCCCGCGATGCATGTTCAGCGAATAGATCGCATCGTTAGCGCCAAAGGTTTTGCCATTGGAAAAAGTCACGTCTTTGCGCAGGTTGAAAACCCATTCCCGCGCACCGGGTCTGGCTTCAAAACTGGCTGCCAGTTCCGGTAATGGTGTGTTGTCCGGCCCGCATTCCACCAGGGCGTTGAACAACCCGTGTCCCAGTGCAATGGGAACACTATCGGTATAGCTGACCGGGTTCAGACTGTCCGATGTGGCCCCACCAGCCATGCCAAGGCGAATGGTACCACCTTTTCTGGGGGTAATTTCGCTGGCATTTGCTGAGCCTATAACGGGTAATCCCGAGGCAAGCAGTCCACCACCCAAGGCCAAAAGGTTGCGGCGGTTAATTGATTCCAGACTTCCACCCGTCATTTCGTTCGTCACGAATCCCCCTGAACATTTAACCGGTATTTTCCGGCCCGGCACTTGAACGCTTAGCCGACCACGCCGGTTAATCTCAATCAAGATCACCAGTTCCTGCTTCTGTTACAAGTGAGGATCCTAGACTGGGCAAAACCGTGACGAATTAGCAACAGTTTTGATGTGCGCCCTCTAAATTTACCTTACATCTGATTAAAAGGGGCGGTCCCTGTTTGACCAAAGCGGCGCGATCCATCAGATTCCGGACGCTTTTGGGCTCTTTGCTGTTGTGATTCAGGTTTCGCGCGCCATCCTATGCCTTTTTTAGGGGCGGCATCTATTTCCTGATTTAGCCGCAGCGACAGTTTGATGAAAGCGTATTATCGGTCGGACAATCGATACCAAGAAAACCAATGCCGGGTGCACAAACACCTGCACAAGTGACCAGTTCTTTGAATTTAGGATGGGGAATCAAATGAAGCGATCAAATTTTTGGCTGTTGAGTGGTGTCGCCTTGGCGGCTTTGGGGTCGGGCGGTGCTTTTGGCGCTGAAAATGAGTCGGCTGTCCAACCGGTTCAACTGGCCCAGGCAAATGTTGCTGCACCCGCAACGCCGGCCAAAAAGGTGGCCGCAGCAAGCAAAGACAATCTCGCGCCTGAAGAAATCGTGGTGGTTGGTGCTGGTCGCACCCGGTCTGTGCAGACGATTACACTTGCTGAACTGCAAAAGGCGCCAGCAGGCACCAGCCCGATGAAGCAGTTGGAAAAGCTGCCCGGGGTCAATTATCAAAGCGCTGATTTCCAGGGCATTTACGAGTGGGCCTTGCATCTGTCGGTTCGCGGTTTCGCAGCCTATCAGCTTGGATTTACGCTTGATGGAATACCATTGGGTGATCAAAGCTTTGTAAATTGGAATGGCATGTCCATTGGACGGGCCGCCATAAGCGAAAACGTTATCAAGTCCGAAATTGCCCAAGGTGCCGGTGCTGTTGGTACCGCATCCAGCAGCAATCTTGGCGGTACGATGCAATTCACTACCCGCGATCCAGATGCGGAAGCCGGTGCCGAGCTTTTGGGTGCGATCGGCAGCGATGATTTTCGTCGCGGCTATGCGCG
>CAISDR010000040.1 GCA_903884125.1 uncultured bacterium | reverse complement strand
GCATTGGAGCAGGTCCGCTCATGAACATTGCCATCAAAAACCCTTCCGCCTCGATGATGGCGCGCCTCAACCAGCGCGCCGCCATGAACAAGCGCACGCCTGAGGACGAGGCCCGCGTGATTCTCGAAGAAGCGCTATGCTTAGCGGAACGACCGATCGGGCCAGTGGCCGACGTCGAACCTTCATCACCCCGCTTTTTATGGCACTGGTTCTGATTGAACTGGCGGATATCGTCTTTGCCGTTGATTCAATTCCCGCCATTTTTGCCATAACCACCGACCCATTCGTTGCCTATACATCCAACATTTTTGCGATATTGGGGCTGCGCGCTTTGTATTTCGCGCTGGCGGCAATGATCCATCGCTTCCGCTATCTGAAACAGGCGCTGGCGATCCTTTTGATATTCATCGGATCAAAACTCTTCATTGCTGACCTGCTGGGCTTGGAGAAATTTCCAGCCGTACTGTCGCTGGCAGTTACCTTTGCCATATTGTCCGGCGGAATCATCCTGAGCCTTCTGCGGACCCGGCCCGAACACCCGCCTGCGGTGGTGAAGCACTAGACGCGATCCAGAAATTCCAAAACCAGCTGCTTGGTCTGTTTGTCACCAACGGCTGTCATGTGATTGCGGCGTGGCACAATAACGCAAGTAGTCCCCGGAATCATGGCGGCCAGTTGATCCATATCCTGGGCCAGCTCATCGTTTTCGCCTGCGATCAGCAGTACCGGGGGCAAGGATTGCCCGACGTAATCCGCATTGCCGGTCGGTATCCGGGGACGCGCAGCACATGCTGCCAGCGACAGAAGATCATTTGGCTGGCTCTGGGCAAAGGCGCGAAAGGCGATCTGCATCGGATCGGTCAATTGTGTGGGATCGGCAATGCTCATGGCGGTCGACAGCTTGTTCAGATGCTGCTGGGGTTTGGTGGCATTGCCACCAATGCCTGCCAGTACAAATGAATGAAAGCGCTGTGGTGCCAATGCCAGCGCCCGCAGCCCGATCAATGCGCCCATGGAATAGCCAAAATAATGCGCGCGGGCGATGCCGAGATAGTCCAGCAAGGCTACGACATCCATCGCCATACGATCATTATCATAATCTGCCGGATCATGGGACTTGCCCGATTTCCCATGGCCGCGATTGTCCAGCGCAATTACCTGAAAGCCGCTCTTCGACAAGGTATCGAACCAGCCGGGTTCACGCCAGTTTTTGACCAGGCTGGAGGCAAAGCCATGGACCAGAATGATCGGCACGCCTTCGCCCGCCATTTCGAAATGAATTTCAAAATCATCATGAAAAAAATGCGACATCTGCAGATCACCAGGGAATTGTCGAACCATCAAAATTAAAATAGGTGCCGGTCTGTGCCATCGACAACTGATCGATCACCCGACGAATACCGGTCACACTTTCGGCTGGCGACAATGTAGCGCCCGGTCCGCCCATATCAGTCCTTACCCAGCCCGGATGGATCAGGGCTATGGCGATCCCTGTGGGTTTCATATCCAGCGCGAGCGACCGCATGACCATGTTCACCGCGGATTTGGACGAACGATAAATGTAATTGCCGCCGCTGGTCTCGCCAATCGACCCCATGCGGCTGGTAATCGTCATGACCCTGGGCTGGCCGGAGGCTTTCAGATTTGGCAACAAAGCCCGGATAATCTGCAGGGGCGCTATGGCATTGACCGCAAAAACTTCGGCCCATGCCCCGGCATCGATTTGATCGATACTTTGGCCGCGTGGCCCATAAATGCCAGCGTTATTGACAAGTATGTCCACGGGGATACCAGCCAGCCGCGGCCCCAAGGCGGTTATGGATTGCGGGTCAGCAACATCAAGCTGCTCGATCCTTAGTCCCGGTGACTGACCGGCCAATGCCTCAAGCGCTGCTGATGGCTTGCGGCATGCAGCGATCACATTTGCACCGGCGTCTGCATATTGTCGGCAGAATTCGAGGCCCAGGCCCCGGTTTGCGCCGGTAATCAGAATGGTTGTCATGATGGTGACCCTGAAATTTCGGGCAATCTAGCGCCCAATCCCTGACTGTGAAAGACTGACATACAGCCAGATAATGGAGAATACCATGACAGAACCCCTGCCCCGCCAGTTTCAGCTGATGGCGGCGTATAACGCCTGGATGAACGAAAACATCTATACGGCCTGCGCAGAAATGACGGATGCGGCGCGCAAGGAAAGC
Source organism: uncultured bacterium (assembly GCA_903884125.1). GTDB lineage: Bacteria > Pseudomonadota > Alphaproteobacteria > CAISDR01 > CAISDR01 > CAISDR01. The sequence goes on along the minus strand of CAISDR010000040.1, from coordinate 7,365 downwards.
CGGGGCGCCTTTTTCGGGTCTGTTCACGGCACGCTTAATCATCTGATGTTTGGTGACATGATCTGGTTTGGCCGGTTTATCAATCGCCCTGCCGGCTTTACCCGCCATGATGTAATCATCCATGAAGATTTCGATCAGTTATGGGCCGCGCGCCGGATTCTGGACCGGGAATTGCTGGACTGGACAGCCGGTTTCACGACCGAATGGCTTAACGCGTCCTTCACCTATAAAAACATGGCCGGACAGGATTTGTCGCTGCCCGCCTTTATCCCCATTACCCAGTTGTTCAATCACGGCACGCATCATCGCGGGCAGATAACGACGCTGCTGTCGCAGGCGGGAATCGACCCCGGCATTACCGACCTGCCCTGGCTGCCCGATCTGGCGCGGTTTGTCGTTTGAGATTTAGGCCAAACCGGCGCTAGGATCGGGCATGACGAATCTCCTGGCGGTGTCAATCCGCGGCTCTACCGCTTCCCTGCATAGGGGGCAGCGGTGAACCAGCCTTATTTCGATCCTCTGACCGGCGCCTTTGACGAGGAACTGCCGGAGGACCTGCCTGCTGCAAGCCACCAGGGAGCAGTTGCCCCCTATCTGGCTGGCCTTAACGACGAACAGCGGGCAGCTGTTGAAGCTGTGGACGGGCCCGTGCTGGTCCTGGCCGGTGCCGGTACGGGCAAGACACGGGTTTTGACCACACGGATTGCACATATCCTGCGGCTGGGCAAAGCCTGGCCCGGTCAGATTCTGGCCGTCACGTTCACGAATAAGGCTGCCCGCGAATTGCAATCGCGTATCGGACAATTGATCGGTGGCGTGGTCGAAGGCATGCCCTGGCTGGGCACGTTCCATTCAATCGGTGCACGCATGCTGCGGCGTCATGCAGAACTGGTGGGGTTGAAAGCGAATTTCACCATTCTGGATGATGACGATCAGTTGCGGCTGTTAAAACAGGTCATGTCAGCCCATGACATCGATGATAAACGCTGGCCCGCACGCCAGTTGCTGGCACAGATCGACCGCTGGAAAAACAAGGGGCTGACGCCGGATTCAGTTCCATCGGCGGAATCGCACGCCTTTGCCGACGGTCATGGTCAGAAATTATACGCCGCCTATCAGCACAGGCTGGCAACATTAAACGCCTGCGATTTCGGCGATCTGCTGGTTCACAATCTGACTATTCTGAAACGTCATCCGGATGTGCTGGCTGAATATCACAGGCGGTTTGCCTATATATTGGTGGATGAACATCAGGATACGAATGTCGCCCAATATCTGTTCCTAAAACTGCTGGCACAGGGGCGCAAAAACATCTGCTGCGTGGGAGATGATGATCAGTCGATCTATGGCTGGAGGGGGGCCGAGGTTGGAAATATTTTGCGCTTTGAAGCGGATTTTCCCGGCGCCAAAGTCATCCGGCTTGAACGCAATTATCGCTCCACACCGCATATCCTGGCTGCGGCGTCCGGCCTGATTGCCGCCAATCAGGACCGGTTGGGAAAAACACTGTGGACCGACCTCAGCGAAGGGGAAAAGGTCACCATTCGTGGATTGTGGGATGACGAGGAAGAGGCTCGCACGCTGGCCGACGAAGTCGAGCAGTTGCAGCGCAATGGACGGCGACTGTCAGACATGGCCGTACTGGTGCGTGCCAGCTTTCAGACCCGCGCCTTTGAAGAACGCTTTTTGATGCTGGGTGTCCCTTATCGCGTGATCGGGGGATTGCGCTTTTACGAACGCATGGAAATTCGTGATGCCATTGCCTATCTGCGCGTAATGGCACAGCCGGATGATGATCTGGCTTTCGAACGTATTGTAAACAAGCCCAAGCGCGGGATTGGCGATGCAAGCCTGCAACTTCTGCATCGGGCGGCGCGGCTGGAACGACTGTCACTGGTGGCCATGGCCCGACGCATGGTGCTGACCGATGAAATCCCGGCCAAGGCACGAAGGTCGCTTACAGAATTGATCCAGTCTTTCGACCGTTGGCGGGCTTTATCAGAAACTTTGCCCGTGGGCGAACTGGTTGAATTGCTGCTGGATGAAAGTGGCTATACCGCCATGTGGCAGAATGACAAATCTGTCGAAGCGCCCGGACGGTTGGAAAATCTGAAAGAACTGGTTCATGCCATTGAAGGTTTCGATACCCTGGCGGGCTTCTTGGAACATGTGGCACTGGTCATGGACAATGAATCCCGTCAGGACGATGACATGATTTCCATGATGACCCTGCATGCGGCCAAGGGCCTTGAATTCCCGGTGGTGTTTTTGCCCGGTTGGGAGGAGGGTTTGTTCCCCCATCAGCGCGCGATGGATGAATCGGGCCTTGCCGGGCTGGAGGAAGAACGGCGTCTGGCCTATGTCGGGCTGACACGCGCGCGCGAAGCGGCACACGTATCCTTTGCCGCCAACCGTCGCATTCATGGCCAATGGCAATCCGCATTACCGTCTCGCTTTTTAGAAGAAATTCCCAAAGAGCACGTGGAAATTTCGGCAGAACGCGGGTTATACGGTGGCAGTGGTGTGTCCGACCGCTGGGCGGAATCAGATTTCACATCAAGCTATGCCACACCAGGATGGCGGCGCGCACAGGCTGCCCGAGACATTCGCCCGAAGTCGCGCCCACCACTTCTGGAACTGCCAGCCGAGCCGATTCAGTCCGATGATCCAAATCGCGCACGGTTTTCCAAAGGCGATCGTGTGTTTCATCAGAAATTCGGCTATGGAAGAATCCGGATTCTGGATGGCAATAAACTGACCATTGATTTTGACAAGGCCGGAGAAAAGCGCGTGATCGACAGCTTTGTTTCCCTGGCGTGAAAGTAAAACTGAAATGAGTGATGAACTGATCATGCTGGCGCTGCGGGTGCCGCAGGCTGCAGCAGGTCCCCTTGCTGAATTGCTGGAAAATCTGGACGAGCCCATGGCGCTGGCCGTAAGCCAGGTCGAAGTGGACAATGGTGCCGCCTGGCGGGTTGAAGCCATTTATGACAGTCCGCCCGACCGGACAATCATCCAAAATCATTTGCAGCCGCTGGCCCTTAGTCTGGGCCTTGCCGATCTTGATCTGGTCATTGATGCCGTGCCGGACAAGGACTGGGTCGTGGTCAGTCTGGAACTTCTGGCACCGGTGCGCGCCGGGCGCTTTGTGGTTCATGGGCGTCACGATCTGGCGCGGGTCGTGCGTGGTCGCTATACGCTGGAAATTGAAGCCAGCCGCGCCTTTGGCACTGGTCACCACGAAACAACCCGAGGATGTCTGACCGCGATCCATCGGCTTGGCAGTCGGATTTCACCCCGTCGCATTTTCGATCTGGGCTGTGGTACCGCCGTGTTGGGCATGGCGGCATCAAGGATCTGGAATACACCCGTCTGGGCCGGTGACCTTGACCCGCAAGCTGTCGATATTGCCAGAGAAACCGTCGCGATCAACGGCATGACAAAAGCGGTGAAATTCGTTGTAGCACCGGGCTTTGATCATAACGAAATTCGGCGCCAGCGGCGTTTTGATCTGGTGCTGGCCAATGTGCTGGTAAATCCGCTATCGGCCCTGGCCGCGCAGATGCTCCGACATATTGCGCCCAGCGGGGTCGTGGTATTATCAGGTATCCTGAACCGGCAGGCGCCTAATCTGGCCAACCGCTACCGTGCCTTCGGTTTCAAAAAACTGTTTGCCCTGCGCCTGGGTGACTGGTCCACTTTGGTATTGCAGCGTATGGGCTGACCCAACTCCATGTAAGAGGCTGATATGTCCAACGATCATGATGCCACTGCCCATGTTATTGCCACCGATACGGGGCCTGTTCGCCGCCTGACGATGAATCGCGGAGCGCAGCGCAATCCATTATCCGAAAAAATGATGACCGCGCTGGAAGAGTCGTTTGCCCAGGCTTTGGCGGATAAATCCGTGCGGGTGATTGTGATTGCTGCTAATGGCCCAGCCTTTTCTGCGGGCCACGACCTGAAGGAACTGCGTGCCCATCGCAACGACCCGGATCAGGGTGCTGCGTTTTATACCAGACTGTTCAATCAATGTGGCCGGCTGATGAATTCCATCGTGCATGCCGACAAACCAGTTATCGCTGAAATACAAGGCATTGCAACCGCAGCTGGCTGTCAGTTAGTGGCGAGTGCTGACATGGCACTGGCAACACCGGAGTCGCGCTTTGCAACACCGGGGGTCAATATTGGGCTGTTCTGTTCAACGCCCATGGTGGCATTAAGCCGTGCGGTCCCGCGCAAGGTTGCAATGGAAATGTTACTGACGGGCGAGATGATCGATGCCGCTGCTGCTCAGTCCTATGGCCTGATCAACCGTATCCATACTGCCGAAGACCTGACAGCGGCCGTTAATGCCCTGGCACAGTCAATCGCGAAGAAGTCGGCAGCGACCTTGGCATATGGCAAGCGCAATTTTCAGGCGCAACTGGACGAAAATCTGGCGCAGGCCTATGCCCTGACCGCACAAACTATGACCGAAAACATGTTGGCAGAAGACTCGCTGATCGGTATCGGTGCGTTTCTGGAAAAGCGCCATCCGGAATGGCGGGATAGTTAAACCGATGTCTGCCAACGTTTGACTGCCGCCCATAACAAAATGCTGGTCGTATAGCCGACAAAGCCACCGGCAATCACATCGCTAAGGTAGTGATAATTCATGGCGACAAGCCCTGCGCCGCTCGCTGCAATTATTGCGACACAAGCTGTCTGATATCGTTGGTGCCTGAGCAGGATCAGGATGAATACAGCCGACAGCACCGCCATGTGACCGGAGGGGAAACTTTCAAATCCGGGACCACCACCAAAAAGGTGGAATTCATAAAGGCCGTCGCGAATAAACGAAGCATGGTCATGCATTGTTTCCGGCCATGATCGGCCAAAAATGAATTTCAGAAGTGTTTTAAGTCCCGATACCCATAAAACACTGACGCAGCACAGGATGATCGTGCGTGCAGAATAGCTGACTGACCTACCGGAAAGATTATATAGACCCGCCAGCAGCAAGATGATGACTGCCACAGGGATAAATGGTTCCGGCCAGCGAACGCTTGCCTCAAACAGTTCGGTCTGACGTATCTGCGCGTGCATCACGTAAGCCAGCGGGCGGTCCAGAAATTCGATACAGACCAGAACCAGCACACCGGTCAGGCAAAAAACGCAAAACCATTTTTTGAGCGTTAATGACATGGCCGCTTTTTCCCGGTTGTGCCGGTCATCAATATTGTGCGCTGATGCCAACTGACCACTGACGCGGTGCGCCCGTAGAGAGTAACCCATCGGCGCGCAGTCCGGTTTCAATTTTTGTGTCATTCAGATTCTGAATGGCCAGATACCCACTCAGGCGCTGCCCGAACTTACGCTCAAGCTTCAGATCCATCACCGTATTGGGTGCCAGCTGCCGGGTGTTCAGCCCGTCCTCAAAGCTCTGGCTCTGGTACTTCAAACTGATTTGCGCTGAAAGATCTTCGGTAATCCTCGCACCGGTCTGTATCCCCCCCTGATTGCGCGCGGTCTGGGACAGGCGACGACCTGCCAGCGCCGGACTGATACTGGCCCGATCAACGCGCGGCAAACTCCAGAGGTAAAAAAGATCAATGTCCAGCCAGGTACCAATGGATTTATGCGCCCGCGCCTCAACACCTTTTGCCGTAACCTGATCCAGATTGAGACGCTGGGCCAAAGTTCCCCCGGCTGGTACCACTATATTCAGAGGGACATAGGTTCCCGGTCGGTCAGTCAGTTGTACGTTATCCACTGCGTTTTTTATCTGCGCCTGAAAAATCGTCATGGACAAGGTACCAGATTCAGACCGCCCCCAGTCAAAACCCATTTCAGCGCCGCTCAGATGCTCCACATTCAGATTGGGATTGGCTTCAATAATATCCCCGCCCACTCGGAACGGGCGAAACAGCTCATTTAGCGTAGGGACACGAAATCCCGTATAACCTGCCGCACGCAGAACCAGTTCAGTTTCGGCATGCCAGTTCACGCCAACCCTTCCATTCGGAAGCGTGCCAGAGCGGGTAGGATATGAATCCGACCGGAAGAATGTTGTGCCGGTCAGATTGGATTCAAGCCGCTGCCCCTTGGAAATTTCCCAGTAATCGGCCCGTGCGCCAAAGCTAAGCGTCAGGTAATCAGACAGTTGCCAATACGGCTCCAAAAATGCGCCCTGAAAATTTTCCATGCCACCGGCTTTGCGTAACCGCTGGAACGATCCGGAGACATATTGAAACAATTCGTTGGTATAACCGCGCACCTGTCGGGCATCCATGCCGATAACACTGCCCCAGTTTGCGTTTGCCACATAGGTTGCCGAGACCGAACCGCCAACAGCCTTGGCCGGAACCGAAAACTGGTTCAGAGCAGGTGTTTCTATTTTGCGCGCCACATCAACTGATGTGAACTGATTGGAGAAAACACTGCGCTGGCCGTAGACGACTGCCTCCGCATTTTCAAGTCCCAGCACTTGGGTACTGAATAATCGAAGGCTTAGATCGCTTGCACGGGTCCTGTTCGTTGATAGCGGAGTTCCATTTGCACGGTTTTCATCAAAGCCGCCTAGTTTGATCGCACTGGTCACGGGTCCAAGGTCATTGACCAGCAGCGCCTGTCCAGACTGACCTTCGACACCGGCTGGCACGTCAACCGCACCGCGTTGGGATGAATCAACCACCCGATAATTTCCCCGGTTAAACCTCTGACCATCCAGCGCGAAATAGGAAGCGCCCTGTTCCATGCCCGCGTGAACAACGCCCTCGGCAACGCCAAACCGCCCCATGCTGGCATCGGCGCGCAACCCCTGATCACGCCTGCTGATCAGGCGCATGGTTCCGGCTATCGCAGAATTGCCCCAGATACCTGCACCCCCACCAGGCGTAAGTCGCACCTGTTCAATCATGGCCGTGGGCAAGCGACTGAACGGCACCCACCCCCCGAAAGGATCGTTAAGCGGCACACCATCAAAAAGTACTAACGTCCGGCCAGCACCATTTGGCCCAAGATTGCGCAGCGATACGCCCTGGCTTGTCGGATTTGCAATCGCCGCCGAAGACCTCCGGAACAGTCCGAAACCGGGTACCGACCGCAATGCCTCGTCCAATTGCCCTTCCGGCGCCTTAGCCAATTGGGTGCGGTCGATCGTCAGATTTGACAGGGCCACCTCTGCCGTGGTGCCGGATGTCAGCCGACTGGTGACCTCAATCTGTTCAATGGCAGGCAGTTCAGGGCCAGCAGCATAAGAGGAAAATGCACTTATTGTCCCGAACAGACAGGTAAAAATGCCAGTGCACATGAAAAATTGATTCATGACACTTAATACCAAGCATCGGCCATGGTGGAAATCGGCAACATTGCGTTACACTC